>DATKUS010000196.1:0-21313 GCA_035530535.1 Bacteroidales bacterium | reverse complement strand
ATAAAATGGGTTGACGGAACAGTAATAGATGCAGTCCGTAAAGTGAAGTAGTAATAACCTTAAGATAGTGTAATATGAAGACATATAAATGTCCGGTATGCGGCTGGATCTATGACCCTCAATTGGGAGATGAAAACGCCGGAATTGAACCGGGAGTAGATTTTGAAGATCTTCCCTCAGATTATGCATGCCCTGTGTGCGGGGCACCCCATGACGATTTTGAAGAATACGACTAGCCCTGAAACACCGGCTACTCTTCGGGGACGTGCTTGAGTACATCCACCAGAAGGTCCCAGAACATCTGCACTGTCTCGATCTCAATTTTCTCTTCCGGAGTGTGAGCTCCCCTGATGGTGGGACCGAAGGAGATCATATCAATTCCTTTGTATTTCTCCAGGATCAGCCCGCACTCCAGTCCGGCGTGAATTGCCTTTACCTGTGGCACTTTGCCGAAGAGCTTACGGTATGAATCAACGAAAAGCCTTAGTATTGCCGAGTTCATATTTGGCTTCCATCCGGGATAACCGTCAGAATGTGTCACTTTGGCTCCGGCAAGTTCAAAACAGGCTTCGGTGGTCATAGCAGCATAATGTTTCGCCTCTTCAGATGAGCTTCGTTGTGTAGTAACCACATGAATCACATTGTTTTCATCCAGGCTCACCGTCGCCAGGTTGCTGGAGGTCTCCACCAGGTCAGGCATGTCTTTTGACCATCCTATGACACCGTGAGGCACTACACTCAGTGCATTCAGGATTCTATGCTGTGTCAGAGGGTCTATTTTCTTTAACGGCACCTCCGCAGGCGTGGCTATTATTTTCAGGTCAGGCTCAAGCCTTCCGAATTCTTCACGTATCACCGTATTGAAAACTGAGGTATTCTCAAGTATTGATTCTTCATGAGACGGATTAAAAGTGATAGTGACAAATGCTTCTCTGGGGATTGCATTGCGCAGGTTACCTCCGGTAAAGTTGCAGACAGATATACTGTATTTTCTTTCCAGCTCCTGAAGAAGCCTGGAGATGATCTTTATCGCGTTGCCGTATCCCTTATGGATCTCATCACCTGAATGTCCCCCGTGCAGACCGGTCACCGAGATGTTCATAGCCTTGTCTCCTTCTGCCACAGGCTCAGGTGTATAAGTAAGCATCGCCTGCGTATCTATCCCGCCTGCACAACCAATGAAAAGTATCCCTTCATCTTCTGAGTCCAGGTTAAGCAGTATCCTGCCGGTAAAAAAATCAGGACTGAGGTTTATTGCCCCGGTCATCCCGCTCTCTTCGTCAACTGTGAAGAGACACTCAATCTTACCGCATTTGAGATAGGGATCTGTAAGTATGGCCATCTGTGCGGCGATGCCTATTCCGTCATCTGCTCCCAGTGTGGTGCCTCTGGCTCCCACCCATTTTCCGTCAAGGACAGGAATAATTGGGTCTTCTTTCCAGTCATGGGAGTGGGAGGCATTCTTCCCACCAACCATGTCAAGATGACTCTGCAGCACAACTGTCTTTACCTTTTCCATCCCCTGGCCAGCATCACGTGTTATAAGTATATTTCCAACGCTGTCTTCCCTTGATTTCAGGTTATGTTCCGCAGCAAACACAAGCAGGTACTTCCTGATCTTCTCTTCGTTCTTTGACAACCTGGGTATCTTGCATATCTCTTCGAAATAGCTCCATACCTTCCCTGGTCTTATTTCCCCCAGCTGACTCATTTTTATTATCGGTGCTTTTAGCCTGAAACCTGATTTTTATTTATGCGACAAATATACTTTTTTTCTACAGCAACCAACCTGAGATTTACCCTGTAAATATCTTTTTTTAAACTCGATAAAAACTCTATTTTTACAGCAAATCCACAACCAAAAACCTAAATCTACAGATATGGCAAAACGTACAATAGTGGCACTGCCGGGTGACGGCATCGGTGCAGTGGTTCTGAA
This sequence comes from Bacteroidales bacterium, assembly GCA_035530535.1. Lineage (GTDB taxonomy): Bacteria > Bacteroidota > Bacteroidia > Bacteroidales > VadinHA17 > SR-FBR-E99. Next base: position 19,374 of record DATKUS010000196.1, on the reverse strand, counting down.
GGAAGCTGTCCGCGTACTGGATGCGGCAGGATTTGATGCAGAATATGTATATGGTGACATCGGCTGGGACCTTTGGTGCAAAGAGGGCAATCCTCTGCCGCAGCGGACCATTGATCTTATAGCGCAGCATAAGATAGCCCTCTTCGGCGCCATTACATCCAAACCCAAGGACGATGCCAATGCCGAGCTGGCACCTGAACTTCATGGCAAGGGTTTTACTTACAGTAGCCCTATAGTGGGACTCCGACAGCATTTCGGGCTCGATATCTGCATAAGACCGTGCAGGAGTTATAAGGGTAACCCGCTGAATTTCATACGAAGAGGAAAGACAACCCCGGTGGAAGAGCCACTGATTGATGCGGTAATATTCAGGCAGAACACCGAGGGTCTCTATGGCGGTGTGGAGTGGTCCAACCCGCCTGCACAGGTCTATGATGCGCTGATGACACACCCTAAGTTCCGCGAGAACTTCGGATGGTGCCCAAAAGAAGAACTGGCCGTTTCAACAAGGATTTTTACAAAGAAATACACCGAGCGTATAGTCAGGGCTGCCTTTGAATATGCAGTAAAATTCGGGTACAAATCAGTGACCGTATGCGAGAAGCCAAATGTTATCCGTGAAACATCCGGCCTTATGTGGAAGATAGCCAAGGATATGCAGAAGAATGAGTTTCCCGCAATCAAATTGCAGAATACGAACATCGATGCCCAGATGATGTGGCTCACCAAGAATCCTGAAGATTACGGAGTTATCGTGGCAGGTAATATGTTCGGTGATATAGCTTCAGATGCATTTGCCGGCCTTATAGGAGGATTGGGTTTTGCATGCAGCGCACAGTTCTCAGAAGAGGGCATTGGGGTCTTTGAACCGACACACGGATCAGCACCGAAATATGCAGATTTTAAGGTTTCAATAGTGAATCCTATTGCCATGATCGAATCAGCATGCATGATGCTTGATTATATTGATGAAAAGCCCATTGCCGCACGCATACGAAAAGCTATTGCCACTGTTATTGAAGAAGGCAGGGTTCGTACTTATGACATGATGAAGATGTCCGGCAAACCTGAGGTCATTGAGCAGGGAGCCGCTTCTACAACAGAGATGACAGATGCTATTATCGCCAACTTAAAGTAGTGCATTATGACAGAAGAGATAAAAAAGCTATGGCCCGAGCTCGAATGGATCAAAGATCCCGGACTGAAGGAAAAGACAGCACGTACATGGGAACTTGCCATGGAACGCAGCGTTCTCAGTGCTGAAGACCTGGACCGGATACCCTTCACACTTCTCTGCGGACCAGACCTGAAGGTCACATTCATAGATCACAAACGGTGTGTTGTGCACGTTGCAAAGGAAGCCGGAGAGAAGATGAATGAATTTTTCAGGGACGAACTGCCTGTAAATATGGATGTGCTGATCTCAGGCGCCATTCTTGCTGATGTCGGCAAGATGCTTGAGTATGAGCTTGATGCCAGTGGAACGGCCATGCAGGGGAAATACGGACAGTATCTCCGTCATCCCTTCTCAGGAGTAAGCCTGGCGGAAGAATGTGGTGTGCCTCCTGAAGTGTGTCATATTATTGCAGCACATGCTCATGAGGGAGACCTCGTCAAACGGACAACGGAGGCCTATATAGTTCATCATGCAGACTTTATGACCTTCCTGCCATTCAAGAGCAGGTTGACACTTTAGGAGCAGGAATTATTTGATGGCCTACGACCATAAGTACTAACCTGGCTGCAATAAATGAACCTTGTAGAGGATCAAATTATTGTAGCCTTCTAAATTATTTTCAGATATTTGCCAGATTGTTTTGGTTTCATGTGTGCAGACAGTGCACATTGCGGCAAAAAGACCCACAGTCAGAATGAGGGAATGTTTCATAAGAGATTTTATCTAAACAGGAGATCAGCCAAGTTTCATCTTTTCAACTTCTTCCATATTGTGTTCATTGTAAGAAACTTTGCCCATCGGGGTATAAAGGTACTCAATGAGTTCACCGTATTTCTCAGTGATCTTTCCCCTGACGATCTTCATGGTTGAATTCATCATTCCATTCTCCTCATTGAAGCTCTCGTTAAGCACTCCGAATGCCACCGGCAGCCATCTGTGCGGGAACATTGACCCGTATTTCCCGTTTATCCGGTACTCATTCACTTCTCCCTCGATAAGGTTAAGAATGGTTCTTTTTCCGTCTTCGGTAGAAGCTGAAATATTTCTGTTTTCAAGGTATATCTTAAGAGCGTGCTGGTTTGGTACAATCAGGGCAACAGTATAGGGTCTCTGGTTGTTGAAGAGCATGCACTGGTCAATAAATCTGGACTGCTCGGACATTGCCTCTTCAATTCCTTCAGGACTGAACTTCTCTCCGTCGTCAGCTATCAGGAGACTCTTAAAACGACCCATTACGTAAAGGAATCCATCCTTACTCATGTAACCCATATCGCCCGTATGCAGCCATCCTTCACGCAATGCATCTGTTGTTGCTGTCTCATTTTTCCAGTATCCGTGCATCACGTTCCCGCCTTTGATAACAATCTCACCATTTTCACCATCCGGCAGGCTGTTACCCTTTTCATCGCATATCTTCAGTTCCATATTATTTACCAGGTAGCCCGAAGATCCCAGAACATGACGTGAAAGTGAATTTGATGATATGATAGGTGAGGCCTCTGAAAGTCCGTAACCCTGGAACATTGGTACCCCAATGGCATAGAAGAAGCGCTGGAGTTCAATATCAAGCAATGCTCCTCCTCCAATGAAAAACTCAAGTTCTCCTCCGAATGATTCACGTATCTTTGAGAAGAGTATCTTATCAAAAAGCCTCAGGAAAGGCTTTTTCACCTTCTGAAGCCCCTGACCCTTGTTGTAGCCTTCCTTGTTATATGAATATGCCATTTTCATGGCAGTGTTGAAAAGCATCTCAGTTACCTTCCCCTTTTCCCTGATACCCTTTTCTATGTTTTTCCTGAAGTTTTTAGCCAGGGCAGGTACACTCATGAGCAGGTTTGGTCTGATCTCTTTCATGCAGATAGGTATGTTTCGCAGGCTCTCCATGGGCGTTTTCCCTGTTTTTACGGAAGCTATGCTGGCTCCCTTACCCATAAATGCATATATGCCGGCTGTATGGGCAAAAGAGTTGTCCCATGGTAATATAAGCAGAGTTTTAAAGTCCTGCGGTATGTCCATCAGGCTGTACGACTGGTACACATTGGTGACATAATTGCCGTGTGAAAGTATGATTCCTTTAGGATCGGTAGTTGTACCTGAGGTATAGCATATATTTGCGAAATCAGTCGGTTTGATAGTGAGGATAAAATCCTCAAATGCAGATCTGCTGGCAGGCTTATCAAGCCACTCTCTCCCGATCTTGCGAACTTCATTAAAGTGAATTTCGCTTTCGGAGTATTCTTCGCGCGGGTCCATAAAGATGACCTTTGTAATTTCAGGACACTGGTCAATTACGGCCCTGATCTTCTCACACTGTCCGCTGGAGGTAATAACCATCTTTGATTCCGAGTGTTTCAGACGGAATTTTATCTCCTCGGGATTGAGTTTCACTGATAGTGGCACATTTACTGCTCCGGCATATAGTATTCCAAGCTCCCCGATGACCCAGCTGTTCCTCCCTTCTGAAAGAAGCGAGACACGGTCTCCCTTCTTAATCCCCAGCTGCATAAGTCCTGCAGCAAATTCATACACCTGTTGTCTCACACCCTGATAAGTGGCACCTTCATATTTGTCCTGCAACTTCTCCCACAGGTAGATATTTGTTCCATACTTTTCAACATTCTCTTCGAAGAACTGAATTAATGATTTCATAGTGATCCCCTTTTATTTTTGGTCCAATTCGGTAAACTAATATATGAAAGAATTAAATCAATATGATACTGAATATCAGAATTTCATTGGAATTGTGTCCTGAAGATAGTATCTTTATAAGCTGAAACCTCTATAAGCTGTTATATATGAAGAGATTAATCACAGTATTAATGGCAGCTATGCTGCTTCTTACTCCCTCATGTAAGTTCATGGAGAGTATCAATCCCTTTGGAAAGAAGGCCCGGGCAGCTGAGGCTCTGTATAAACAACAGGAGGCCTTTCGCATTGCTGACTCCATAAAGGTAGCCACTGAAAAGATTGCTGAAGAACAGAGGCAGGCTGAACTGGCACGGCTGGCAGCCGAGCAGGAGGCTGTTCGGGCTGCAGAATCAGCAGCGAAGTTCAACATAATCGTGGGAAGTTTCCTGACGCCGGAATATGCTCAGTCATGGCTTAACCATTGCAGGGAAATGGGGTATGACGCAAGGATCATCGATTGGAATGACGGGCGCTGGAAGATGGTGTCAGCAAACTCATATGAGACGCTTCGTGCAGCCTATAATGAGTTACCGGCTTTCCTGACCAGGTTTGATATGGAGGCCTGGGTGCTGACGGGTAAATGATATCAGCGATAGATAGTTGAGGATCTGTCAGGACCCACTGATACAATTGTTACCGGTACTCCTGTCTCTTTCTCTATGAATTCAATATAGGTGGCTAACTCAGGGGGCAGTTCACCCCATTTCTTACATCCGCCTATCTCGCAGTTCCATCCCGGCAGCGTCTTGTAGATGATATTCTCAATATCTGCAAGACAGTAAGGCAATTCCGTAACTTCTTTTCCTCCTATGGAATAAGCTGTGCAGACCTTGATCTCATCAAAGCCTGACAGAATATCTGCTTTCATCATAAAAAGCTGTGTAACGCCGCTAACCATAATGGCATATTTCAATGAGGGCAGGTCAAGCCATCCGCAGCGTCGTGGGCGGCCTGTCGTTGAGCCATATTCATTGCCACGGTCACGCATTTTCTGTCCGTTTTCGTCATTGAGCTCCGTTGGAAAGGGTCCACTGCCCACACGGGTGCAGTAAGCCTTGAAAATGCCGAAAACCTCTCCTGTTCGTGCCGGAGCAATGCCAAGACCTGTACAGGCTCCTGCAGCAACAGTGTTTGAGGAGGTGACATAAGGATAAGTGCCGAAGTCAATATCAAGCATAGTACCCTGAGCTCCTTCGGCCAGTACCCGTTTGCCTTCACGAAGACTGCGGTCAATGAGATACTCGCTGTTGACCAGCGTAAACTGCCTGAGAAACATAATCGCCTCAAACCATTCATTCTCAAGCACAGCCAGGTTCAATCCGGAATCAAAGCCTGCGAGTCTTTTCTGATGTTCGGCAACATGAACGTTATATATCTCCCTGAAATCTTTTCTGAGGATATCACCCACTCGCAGACCGTTGCGCGAGGCCTTGTCAGTGTAGGCCGGGCCTATTCCCCGAAGCGTGGAGCCTATTTTGGCCGAACCAAGTGACACTTCACTGGCTGCATCAAGCAACTTGTGTGTAGGCAAAATAAGGTGAGCCTTAAATGAGATGACAAGCCTCTCACGAACCTTATCTACACTTATACCAAGACTGTTGACCTCATTACGGAACACTACAGGATCAAGAACAACTCCGTTGCCTATGACATTCATCTTTCCCTCATGGAAAATTCCTGATGGTACCAGGTGGAGTACATGCTTCTGAGTGAGGAACTCAATAGTATGACCAGCATTGGGCCCTCCCTGGAAACGGGCGACAACTTCATAGTCGGGACTCAATGCATCAACTATCTTCCCCTTTCCCTCATCACCCCACTGGAGCCCTAACAATATGTCAATGTTCATCTTACGAAATTATCTGGCAATTAAAAAATACTCAACAAGATACAAAATATTTTTGGAAACTGCCTATGAGATTGTTTTCGTCAGAAATAAACCTGGCAGAGATTTTCAATGATGGCCTCAAATAAATTACCGGCCCAAAAGAAAGACCGTTTCAGGGCCTTTCTTTTTGGCCGGTTATAGTTTTCTATATTATACTTTAGGTGTCAGAAATTTACCACAAAATCAAGCCACGGAATTCCGATTATGATTTCTTTAGCTATATCCGGGTTATTAAGAAATGCCAGATCTATTGATGTTTTTTCTCCCAGGAACCTGATACCATATGAGAATATTCCGTAATATTTTTCATCTGAATTGATGCCCGGGACAATCCAGTTTTCACTCACAAACCCAATCCTCTTTGATGCCCTTACCATTCCGCTCACGGTAATTAATGGTTTGGAGCTGAATTCTCCGCCGGCATAACCCCATCCCAAAGCGAACGTAATGTTATTATTATTATTACCATAGGTGGCAAACCCGTTCAGGGTGCCAAGACCTCCGAAATCATCAATAGTCCTCAGCGTATTTGCATAAAGAATATTTGCCCCTGCATAAAAATTCTCAGCTATTTTAAACGATGCTTTGGGGTTAATGAAAAATGCAAAGGGGCCATCGCCTCCTGCAAGGATTGAAAAAATCTCAAAACCGGCTGAAACACTTATATTGTTCGTTATGCCATAACTGAAAGTATTAAAGAAGACCCAGGTATTCTGATAGTACCCGCTTTTCTTCTCCATCGGTATGGCAGAGTTGCCCAACAGATACTTGCTGGGATTTGGATTTGTGAACCAGATGCCTGATTCTTTTGCATCATAGGATGATACCTGGGTCATCGTTTTAATGTTCTCTTTCTGAAGACGGATATCACCCATGGATCCTGACTGAATAACAACCTCTTTGTCAGTTATGGATAATAATTTTCCGGATACGGTTGATCCGTCATTCAGCGTGACCTGGTATGTTTTGGATACCTCACCGGTAACAGTTTGCTGGGCAATAGCATTACCGGTTATTAACATCATTGCCGTAAGGGCAATAATAAGAGTTCTGGAAATACCTTTCAAATTAACTAATGTGCTTTTCATGTTTTTGATAATTAAATGAAATATAATCAATAGGAAAAATTTCTCTTTATCTGAAATGTATTATTGAGTATTATATGCAATTTAATAGAATTAGTTCTTAACGGCAATGAATATTTGATAATTAATTGAACTAATTCTATTTTATATTAACCTTTCTTCACAGTGCCGTAAATATATAATGAGTGGTACATAGGAGTGAAGTTATGCAATTCACCGGCGGAATCGATAATTTCCTTTATCCTGGGGTCGCTGAACTCAATGACAGTACCAGTCTCCGTATCTATAAGATGATCATGCTGGCCGCACTGATAGGCCTTCTCATACTGGGCCATGTTGCGGCCGAACTTGTGCTTGATGACCAGTTTACAGTCAATCAGGAGCTCGATGGTATTATACAACGTTGCCCTGGAGACACGGTAATTCTTGTTCTTCATGAAGATGTAGAGCGATTCAATATCGAAGTGCCCCTCCCTGAAGTATATCTCATCCAGTATGGCAAAACGCTCCGGGGTTTTGCGAAAGGTATGTTTGTTAAGATATTCGGTAAAGATCTGTTTTACAGCTGCTCTGACATCATCATTAGCCATGGTTACGCCAATTATTGATCAAAATTATCAATTGTTCTCTCTTACTCAATGAATTCTTCAACCCTTTTGACTCTTGCAACTCCTTTGACATTTGAAAGCTGCATGAGAAGATTGTTAAGGTCACTGGTATGATGAACATAGAGGTCAATTGTACCCTCGAAAATCCCGTTATAGACTGAAAAATTTATGTTTCGGATATTCACACTCAGCTCTGTCGAGATGATGCTGGTAATCTCATTCACCATTCCTATCCTGTCAATACCGTTGATGCTGATTCTTGCAAGGAATGATGCCAGCCTGTGTATTGTCCATCTGACGGGTATAATCCTGTTGCCCTCACTCGACATAAACCTTATGGCAGTAGGGCATTTTGGTTTATGTACAACTATTGAGTTGTCAGGGGCCAGATAGCCTATTACTTCATCCCCGGGGATTGGATTACAGCACTCTGCAATGACGTAGGAGTTGCCTGTATTATCAACATTCTCACGGAGCAGGTAAGGATGGCTTTTATCAATGGGAGCGGGGAGCTCCGCCTCTGACTTCTCAGGTTCTGACCTCTTGGTAACCCCGCCGATAGCCAGCTTCCAGTATTTCTTCAGGCTTCCTTCCGGAGCTTTTTTGAGTACCTTGCGCAACTCGTCAAGATTAATAAGTCCAAGGCCAATCCTTGAATACAACTCATCTTTACTCAGGATCTGGTAATGATCAAGCAGTTTCTTTATTATATCTGAGTTGGGTACAACACCCAGCTCACTGAGCTTCTGCTCAAGCATCTCCATGCCCTTCTGTATACGGTCTTTCGACTCATCCTTGAGTGCATCCTTTATTGCTCCCTTTGCTCTTGTAGTGTGCGCATACTCGAGCCAGTCCTTTTCAGGTTTTGCTATGTTGGAGGTTATTATCTCAACCTGGTCACCGCTCTGTAAAGTTGTTGAGAGGGGCGATAGTTTATAATTTACTTTGGCACCGATGGCTTTGTTGCCAACATCAGTATGGATCTCGTATGCAAAATCAAGGGCAGATGCACCCTTTGGAAGATTCACAAGAAGCCCCTTTGGGGTAAAGACCATTATCTCCGACGAGAAGAGGCTCATCTTGAAATCATCAAGAAAAGTGATGGGGTCAGCCATCGGGTTGGCAAGCATCTCGCGAATATGTTTGAGCCACTTGTCAAGCTCGCTATCAGACTGAAAGGCGTCACCTTTATATTTCCAGTGAGCGGCAAATCCTTTCTCAGCAATGTCATCCATCCGCTGACTTCGTATCTGCACCTCCACCCAGCGGCCGCCGGGGCCCATTACGGTAAGGTGAAGAGCCTCGTAACCATTGGGATTGGGCCTGCTCACCCAATCACGTAGCCTGTCAGGTTTTGGGGTGTAAATGTCAGTAATAAGTGAATATATTTCCCAGCACTGAGCCCTTTCGCTTACCTCTTCAGGCCCGGGCTCAAAAACTATACGGACTGCAAGCAGGTCAAAAACCTCCTCAAAAGGAACGTTTTTGGACTGCATCTTCTTCCAGATGGAATAGATAGATTTAAACCTGCCCGATATATCGAAGACAATATTATTCTGATTCAGTGTCTCGATTATCGGTAAGCTGAATTTGTTAATGAGAGTGATGTTCTTTTTTTCATCGAGTTTGATCTTACGGGCAATCTCTTCATAAATGCGCGGGTGTCTGAATTTGAAGCTGAGATCCTCAAGCTCGGTCTTGATTGCGAAGAGGCCCAGACGGTGAGCCAAAGGTGCATATAGGTAGATGGTCTCACCGGCAACCTTCATTCTCTTGTGCTCAGGCATCGACTCAAGGGTTCTCATATTGTGCAGCCTGTCAGCGATCTTTATGAGTATGACCCTGATATCATCCGAGAGAGTCATCAGCATTTTGCGGAAGTTCTCTGCCTGCAACGAGTTGGCCTCTTTGTTGTAGGTGCCTGAGATCTTCGTCAACCCGTCAATGAGAGAGGCAATCTTGGGGCCGAACTCCTCCTCAACTGTCTCCAGGGTAACATCGGTGTCCTCCACCACATCATGCATAAGCGCGGCCGCAACAGATTTTGCACCAAGTCCTATTTCCTGATTTACAATCCTGGCTACGTTTATAGGATGAATAATATAAGGCTCGCCTGAGTTACGACGCATGTCACGGTGCGCTTCGTTGGCAAACCGGAAGGCTTTGTCAATGAGAGCTATGTCACTTGGCTTATCACACCTGTAAAGACTTTCTTTCAGTGATTTATACTCAGCTTCAATGCGACTGATATCCTCCTCGGTGAATATTTTCGTCTTTGTTTTGCCCATCAGTCTTTCAAGTGAAAGAAAGAGTCAAAGATACAAAAATCGCACTAAATCCCTGCACCAATAAATCATGGCAAAATGGTAACAGTGCCGTTTCGCTGTTCAATAATTCCTGAAGGTGTTGTGAGTTTCAGGGTCCAGAGATATGCGCCGGCAGGCATGGGCGTACCGCCGTGCTGTCCGTTCCACCCGGTGCCGTGGCTGGCAGTGCGGAACAGAATCACCCCCAGACGGTTAAAGACCCTGAACTCATATGCGAGCGGGGTGAAGGAGAGCACGGGGGCAAAAGTATCATTGAGACCGTCACCGTCAGGGGTGAAGGCATTGGCAATATATATGTTCTCCGCGGCCCTGACAACCGAGGCTGAGGAGCGGCACGCCGTGATGCCTGCCGGCGCATATACCTTTATGGCCGTCACTTGATAAACCACCTCAGCTGAGGAAATTTCAAATGCATAACTCCGGTAATCTTCAGTCCAAACGGTGTCTGACAACCCCTGCGCAATTTCTTCAGGCCCGTTGCCCGTATTTCGCCATGCCGAGAATAATGCCGGCTCTGACGGGAACGGATTATTCCACCTGAGATGTACTTCAGTGCCTTCCGTAACGGATGTCAATACCATATTTCTTACCGGCGCCGAGACAGCAACAGGGGTCCCGCAGTTGCTGACGGCAGATATCCTGAAAAGACTTATCAGCATTGTGTCAGCACCGCTGTCACTCATGATTACCGTGCCGCTGTTACCCAAAACAGGTTCTGAAAGCACCCAGGATCCTCCCGACCCGGTTTTACGCTCAGCCCTGAAGGTCCGAATATCAGAATAGGGGTCATAACTGCCAGTTATGATGATCTTCTTATCAGCGACAGATGTTGCATCCACTACCGTCCATGCAGGAGCGCCTTCGCTGCCGGTAATTATACACTGCCTGTTTGACGATGACAACTGTGTTGCACTGCTCATGGCTGAAATGTAAATGCAATACCTGGAATCAGGCATATATCCCTGTAAAATATATGATAATGAGGTTATTGACGTCAGACTATGCATAACTGCCGGAGCATTATCAACCGAAAGATATATGCCGTAACCGTCGGCTGGATGGGCATTATTGGAGTAAGGGGTCCATGTAAGCACAATGCGGCCATTACATGTATCATTGACGGCTTCAAGGTACAAGGTACTGAGACTATTGCTGAGAGGACTGATATTTAATGATGAGTCCATCGCGGCAACAACGTATGTTACACTCTGGTATCTCGCGGCAGAGCCTGTATGGGTATATGTTGTGGCATATGGGGAATAGAGCGTGTCAACTGCAAAGGCTGTATTGTTGCTGAAGGTATAAATCACATAACTTCCCACATCAGGCGACCCGCCCGGAAGCCAGCTCAACAGTGCAAACCCGGTAATGGGGTCAACGGATACCCTGTCAAGTGACGGAGAGAGAGGCTGTATAACATCCTGACTCTTAATATTTAGCAGAGTTATTGAACATGTAAGGAGAGTTATTATGATCCTGTAAAATCTCATTTTGCTCCTGCAACGATCTCAATGGCAGTATCAATATTGTAATACGTTGTTACCAGATCCTTTATTTCACCGGGTGTTATGGTTTTTACCCTTTCCTCAAATCTCACGTAGTAGTCAGGATCCGGCCCATAATCAATAAGCCCCCTTATTGCTTCAGCTGATGCAAAGGGACCGTCGAATGTTCTTGCGATCTCACCCATGATATGGTTCCGCACTATCCGCAATTCATCACTGCTCACTTCATTGCGGGTAAGCTCTGTGATCTCCTTGCGTATCTCTTCAATTGTCTGTTCGCGGTATTCATTGGTCACTTCGGTGACAATGGCAATAAACCCTATATCTCTCAGGGCGCTTGCAACAGAGCTGATTCCGTATGTGAATCCCTTTTCTTCCCTGATATTGCGCATCAGCCTTGACCCGAAATATCCTCCCATGATGACATTAGCCACCTGCAGTCCCTGGTAGTCAGGGTGTTCCCTTGTTATTCCCCTCCACCCGAGCCTGACACCGCTCTGAACGGAGTTACTGACTTCCGTGAAAATCCGGCCTGGAGATGCCGTTTTAAAGATAAGGTCAGGGAATGTTGGTTTGCTCCACTTTTCTTCACTGCCGCATGAGAAGTATTTTTCAAGTTCCGGCAATGCAATCTCCGGGTCCTTGCCTGCAACAGTAATGTACATGTTCGAAGGCCTGTAGTGATTTGAATGGAATCGTCTGGCATCCTCCAGTGTAAGTGAAGTATAATCTTCCGGAACTGTCACCCTTCCGTAGGCATTGTCAGGGCCGAAGAGAGCACGGTAAAGCTCTTCCCTGGCAATGACTGATGTCTTCTGCCTGTTTGTGTGGTAGCTCTGCATCCGCTTTTCCATCAGCATTCTGAATTCAGTCTCCGGGAATGAGGGCTGAAAGAGCACCTCAGCAGCAAGGGCCATAACCTCACCGAGTTTTCTTGTCAGGGTCACCGCAATCAGGCAGGCGGTATCCTTGTCAGCCATATGTGTGAATGCTGCACCGGTCCTGTCGATGAGATCATTGATGGACATGGCATTATGAACTATTGTGCCTTCAGTAAGCATTGCGTTTGCCGTAGAGGCTGCCAGATGCACCTCTTCCATGCGCTGCCCTGCAGTCAGGACGAACTCAATCCTAAGCAGATCCAGTGTTCCTGTCCCGAGAAGATAAACGGGAACGCCTCCGCTGAGCTCATGCATTTCCGGTATTTGGAGGCTACCGCATGAAGGGGTAATTATCTCTGGTTGTATGGTTCTGTCAACGGTTCTCATTTCTCCTCCGGCAAATAATGGATTATGCTGCAATTGGATTCCCTGAAGGTATTTGCCGAGCATCCCATGATCTCCTCAGCAGTGACACTCATATATTTTTCTTTCTCGGTGTTTATCCCGTTGGCATCACCGAGAAGCTCGTTGTAGGCAAGATTAAAGGCCTTGTTTCCGGCGTTCACAAATGACATAAGCTGATGAGATTCATACCTGTTACGGGCTTTATCCAGCTCGGCGGGCGTCACATACTCCCCAGCCACCTTTATTAGTTCCCCGGTAACAGCTTTCTCTGCCTCCATTATGTCCACTCCTTCCTTCAGCCTTCCTGATACTATCACCAGACCCGGATCTATCTCCGCAGAGAGATATATTTCAGCCTCGCTGAAGAGTTCCTTCTCCCTCACCAGGATGCCGGGAAAGCGCCCGGAGTCACATCCGGAGAGGATATCTGTAAGCAGATCAAGAACATAAAAGTCGCGACTGGTTCTTCCTCCAATATGAAATGCCATCAGCAATTCTGCTGCGGGAACACTCCGGTGAACCGTTATCTCTCTTCTTCCTTCCTGAACAGGTTCCTGCGGGAGGTTGCGTGTGTGAGGTGTACCCGGAGCGATATCATTGAACCACTTCTCAGCCAGCCTGAATACGAGTTCAGGCTTTGCATTTCCGGCCGTGCTGAGTATGGCATTGGATGGCCTGTAATGTTTCTTAAAAAATTCAGTGACACTATTTTTATCAGCATTCTGAATATGACTGATGTCTTTGCCAATTGTCGGCCAAAGATAAGGATGGACCTTATATGCCATCGGTCTGAGCAGCAGGAAAAGGTCGCCATAAGGCTGATTAAGGTAACGCTGCCTGTATTCCTCTGTGACCACGCTTTTCTGTGTCTTTAGTTTTTCATCTGAAATATCAGGCCCGTTAAGCCTGTCGGACTCCAGCCAGAGCGCCGTTTCCAGATTGCCTGACGGAAGGGTTATGAAGTAATTAGTGAGGTCATTATTTGTGAATGCATTATTCTCGCCACCGGCAAGCATCACCGGGGTGTCAAAGACTGGCACATTTTCTGACCCTTCAAACATCAGATGCTCAAAGAGATGGGCAAAGCCTGTTGCTTCCGGATCCTCGTCCTTGGATCCTACATCGTAAAGCAGATTGGTAGTGACCATGGGAGTGGAGGGGTCATAATGCGCCAAAACCTTCAGCCCATTGGATAGGATATGTTTTTCAAAATTAATCATGAAAAAATAGTTTTCATATATCAGCCAGCCATGATGAGATGCTGACCACATTTTTTTTCAAACTTACCAAAATTAAATGCTGCTCCTCATTTTGTCCTATATTTGTGAGCAAGACAGTCAAAAAGAAGGCAGTTTTTTAATGTTCAAGAATATATTTTTAAGACTAAAAAGGGATATCAGGTCTTTCTTTGCTGACCAGCAGAAGCTTCTTTATCTGCTTAGTTTTGTAGTTGGGATTGCCAGTGCTATGGCGGCTGTAGCTATGAAGAATGCAATCCATTACACCCATGTTCTGTTTACCCAGGGGGTTATGAACGGTGTCGGGGGCATTTTATCGCTGGCATACCCGATGGCCGGTATACTTCTTACAGTGCTGGTGGTGAAATACCTTGTCCGCGATAATATTTCGCACGGTATCAGCCGGGTCCTCTTTGCCATCTCACGAAGGAAAAGCTACATCAAAAGGCATAATAACTGGTCATCAATACTTGCAAGCTCCCTTACAATAGGATTTGGAGGTTCGGTAGGAGCCGAAGCACCTATTGCCCTTACCGGAGCCTCAATAGGTTCGACCATAGGCCGGTACTTTAATCTCAACTATAAGAATATAACACTTCTGCTGGGTTGCGGCGCTGCAGGGGCTATCTCAGGAATATTCAAGGCCCCAATTGGTGGAATCCTGTTCACCCTTGAGGTACTCATGCTTGACCTGACCATGTCATCCATAGTTCCTCTCCTTATCTCTTCCGTTACTGCAGCAACCGTTGCCTATTTCTTTATGGGGAATGATGTACTTTTCTCATTTCACGTAAGAGAAAGCTTCCTTCTCAGTAACCTTCCGTATTATCTTTTGCTGGGTGTTTTTTGCGGTATGGCAGGATTCTATTTCACAAAAGTGACCATCGGCATTGAGAAGCTCTATCAGAAAGTCAATAACATGTATGTCAGGCTGATAACAGGAGGAATTATACTGGGCGGGCTGATTTATATTTTCCCTTCCCTGTATGGTGAAGGCTATGATACAGTAATGATTCTCCTCAAGGGTGAGTCCCTCGCTGGAGTCGGATACGCACTCTTCGGAGATGTAGCCTCGGGATCATGGATCATCATTATCCTGCTTTCGGCTCTTGTCCTTTTAAAGGTAGTGGCCACAGCTTCCACCAATGGCGCCGGAGGGGTGGGGGGTATTGTGGCGCCTACCCTTTTCACGGGAGGAGTGGCTGGATATCTCTTCTGCAGTCTTATGAATACTTCTTTTGGACTGGGACTTCCTGAAAGCAGTTTCACGTTGACCGGAATGGCCGGATTATTTGCAGCAGTGCTTCATGCGCCGCTGACTGCCATATTCCTTATTGCTGAAATAACGGAGGGCTACAGCCTGTTCATACCCCTGATAGTAACCTCAACGGTTGGATATATAACTATCCGCAGTTTTCAGAAACACTCAATATATCACCAGCAGCTGGCTGCCACGGGGGAACTTATAACGCATGATAAGGATAAAGCAGTAATGACACTTCTTGATTGGACCAAGGAGGTTGAAACCGACCTGCTGACAGTTAACCCGGAAGAAACCCTCGGCGACCTTGTGAAGCAGGTGGCAAAGTCTAAACGAAACATCTTCCCCGTTGTTGATGAACTCAATATACTTGAGGGGGTGGTTCTCCTTGACGATGTGAGAGACAAAATGTTTAACCCCGACCTTTATGAAAAGATATCAGTCAGGGAATTGATGACAATTCCACCAACATATATTGACATTCGGGAAAAAGGTGATGTTGTACTTGATGAGTTCACCAGGACAGGTGCATGGAACCTTCCGGTACTTGACAAAGGGCAATATGTTGGATTTATATCCAAATCAAGAATTTTTGGAGCTTACAGGGAACTGCTGAAACAGTTCTCTGAGGAATAATTATTTTTCCGTGACCGAATAATCTGATACATAATTTTCTACATTTGCGGGCTTAAATTTCAGAGTCATGAATTACGATAAGTCGGACATTCTTAAGAAAATCAGCCTTGTAGGGGTGATCCTGTCTCTGGGGATCATATACGGCGACATAGGAACGTCCCCATTGTATGTAATGAAGGCCGCAGTGAATAATGCCGGCACTGTTGACAGGATGCTCATCCTTGGTGTGGTTTCTGCAATAATATGGACCCTCACGCTGCAGACCACGGTAAAATATGTTCTTATCACACTTACGGCTGACAATAAAGGTGAGGGTGGCATTTTCTCACTCTTTGCCCTTATGAGAAAGAGAAAACGCAACCTTTACATATTTGCTGTCATAGGCGGTAGCGCACTCCTGGCCGACAGCATCATCACCCCTTCAATTACGGTTGTTTCAGCTGTAGAGGGATTGCAGATGATAAGGCATGATCTTCCGGTGACGGTTATTGCACTGGCCATAATTACATTTTTGTTCTTCATTCAGCAGTTCGGAACCTCTCTTGTAGGAAAGTCCTTTGGTCCGATAATGTTTGTATGGTTTTCAACTCTTGGCATCCTTGGTTTTGCAAATCTTATAAATCAACCGGGGATGCTTGCGGCATTCAGTCCTGTTTACGCTTACAAGCTTCTGGCAGCGCATCCGCAGGGCTTTATTCTTCTGGGAGCCATCTTCCTCTGCACTACAGGTGCAGAGGCACTGTATGCTGACCTTGGCCACTGCGGCCTGAAAAATATTCGTATAAGCTGGATATTTGTAAAAACCATGCTGATACTCACTTATCTGGGTCAGGGTGCCTGGCTGCTAGATAATCCCGAAAAAGCCGTGCCGGGCATAAACCCTTTTTATACGATGATGCCTTCGTGGTTCCTTCCTTTCGGAATATTTCTGGCAACTGTCGCGGCAATAATTGCAAGCCAGGCCCTGATAAGCGGCTCCTATACCCTTATTAGTGAAGCCATCTCCCTGAACTTCTGGCCTAAAATTAAAATAAAGTACCCCTCATTCGCCAAGGGACAGATGTACATTCCTTCTGTCAACTGGGCATTATTCCTGGCTGTTGCCATGGTGATAATGGTGTTCAGAACCTCCTCAAACATGGAAGCTGCTTACGGTCTTTCAATCACCATTACAATGATGATGACCACCTTCCTTATAATCGCGTGGCTGCGTCTTCACCATATCCCGCTGGCTGCTGTGATACTCTTCGGAATCACCTACCTGTCAATAGAATCACTTTTTCTTGCAGCTAACCTCAGCAAATTCATCCATGGAGGCTGGTTCACTATTGTCACAGGCGGTGTTTTATCGGTCATAATGCTGGTACTGTTCAGAGGGCGCCGTATTAAAAACAGATTTATCAGTTTTGACAAACTTAAAGACTACCTGCCGGTACTTGCTGATCTTTCCAACGACAAGACAGTACCAAAATATGCCGGACAACTGGTGTACACAACCCATGCCGACAGGTTTGATGAAATCGAAGCCAAGACAATCTGGTCACTGCTTTTCCGCCAGCCAAAAAGAGCTGATGCTTACTGGTTTCTGCATGTCGATATTATTGACCATCCTTACACTGCCGAATATAAGATTACACACCTGGTTCAGGGAAGGGTCTACCGGATAGATCTTTACCTGGGATTTAAAGTCCCCATACGGGTCAATGACTACTTCCTGCAGATTCTTCATTCCATGAAAGAAGAAGGCGAGGTCAATCTTACAAGCAGCTATCCCTCACTGAACCGGCATGGTATCGAAACGGATTTCAGATTTGTACATCTTGTCCGAGTGCTCCCCGGGTATATAGACCTCCCATTCTGGGAAAAACTTACCCTTAACCTTTATTTTATCTTCCGTAAGATGGGAATAACGGATGTGGCAGCTTATGGCCTTGATACAACGCTGGTTACCGAGGAAAAAGTCCCTCTGACAATACCGTCAGGAATAAAACCGGTTCACCTAAGGCTTCGCAGAAACTGATATCCGGATTATCCGATGCAGGCTGAAACTGCAAAAACATGTGTCATCAAAAAATAAATATTAAACTGTATATTTGTGTAGATACCCGTAAATTATCAATTATCTAAATAATTAGTAATTAAATAGTTAATCGAATATTACTCACCATGAACAGAGACATTGAGATTTTTGATCTTATCACCAGGGAGCGTCTTCGTCAGACCAACGGAATAGAGTTAATCGCATCCGAAAACTTTGTCAGTCAACAAGTACTTGAGGCTATGGGGTCGGTGCTTACAAACAAATATGCTGAGGGATATCCCGGGCACAGGTATTACGGAGGATGTGAAGTGGTTGACGAGGTTGAACAGCTTGCCATAGACAGGCTTAAGAAGCTTTTCGATGCTGAATATGCCAATGTTCAGCCTCATTCCGGAGCACAGGCCAATATGTCAGTTTTTCTAACTGTGATGAAGCCGGGTGACACTTTTCTGGGTCTTGACCTCGCTCACGGAGGCCACCTGTCTCACGGTTCACCGGTAAATTCATCAGGAATACTCTACAGGCCTGTCTCTTACAGTGTGAAAAAGGATACAGGCAGGGTCGACTATGATATGATGGAAGAGGTTGCTCTCAGGGAAAAGCCTAAACTTATTGTCGGAGGAGCATCAGCCTATTCAAGAGAATGGGACTACCCGCGCATGAGAGACATTGCTGATAAGATCGGGGCTCTGCTAATGATTGATATGGCACACCCGGCAGGTCTTATTGCTGCAGGACTGCTTGCCAACCCCCTGAAATATGCCCATATCGTGACGTCAACAACCCACAAGACCCTTAGAGGTCCACGGGGAGGCATCATTCTTATGGGTAAGGATTTCCCCAATCCATGGGGTATAACTACACCTAAAGGTGAAATAAAATTGATGTCAGCAATGCTTAACTCTGCAGTCTTCCCTGGTATACAGGGGGGACCGCTGGAACATGTGATAGCAGCCAAGGCTGTCTCCTTTGGCGAAGCTCTGACACCTGAGTTCAGAACATACCAGGAGCATGTAAAAGAGAATGCAGCGGAGATGGCCGATGCTTTTATTGCCCACGGTTATAAAGTCATATCTGACGGTACCGATAACCATTCGATGCTGATTGACCTCCGAACCAAATTCCCTGACATTTCCGGCAAAAAAGCTGAGAACACTCTCGTCAGTGCCCATATCACCGTGAATAAGAATATGGTGCCTTTTGACTCACGATCTCCTTTCCTGACATCGGGCATAAGGGTTGGAACACCGGCAATAACCACACGCGGCCTGAAAGTAAATGAGATGGGAACCATTGTCAGCCTTATTGATGAAGTTATGAGCGACATTGAAAATGAATCAGTAATATTAACGGTAGGAGAGAAAGTGATAAAAATGATGAAGGATTTTCCGCTATTTAATATGTAAGATTCAATTTAGATGTAGTTTTGTAACTTTAGATCATATCCGGAAGCCAATGCCATTGAAACATAAACTTGTGTTTGTTGTAGATGATGATCCTTTCATTACGGGTCTTTTGGCCGGTCGCCTTAATGCAGAAGGCTACCGGGTAAAAACATTTGCTTATGGTGAAGAGTGCCTTGCTGCCCTGCATGAGAATCCTGACCTTATCATCCTTGATTATTATTTTGTCAG
>DATKUS010000195.1:0-20293 GCA_035530535.1 Bacteroidales bacterium | reverse complement strand
CTGATGAAATGCAGTGACATGAAGATGGGAATGGCAAACTGGACAGAGGTAATACCTCACCGCAGTGACATCCTGCTTGAAAATTTCGAACTGTTTGATGATTATCTTGTTGTTGATGAGCGCATTAAGGGCCTCACCAATCTTCGCATAATAAGTAAGGCTGATGGAACCGAACATTTTCTGGATTTCGGTGAGGAGAGTTATACGGCCGGCATCAGTGTAAATCCAAATGCCAATACGTCTCTCCTGAGATACAGTTATTCTTCACTCACTACCCCAAATTCTGTTTTTGATTATGACATGGCTTCAAAGAGTAAGGAATTGCTGAAGCAGGACAGCGTGCTGGGCGGGTTTGACAGTAATAACTATGAGTCAAAACGCCTGTGGGCCAAGGCAGCTGACGGCACCATGGTTCCTGTTTCACTTGTTTACCGGAAGGGATTCGTGCAGGATGGCAAAGCGCCGTTATTACTTTACGCCTATGGGTCATACGGTTCTTCAACAGACCCCTCATTCCGGACCACTATTATCAGCCTCCTGGACCGCGGTTTTGCGTATGCCATTGCCCATATAAGAGGCGGCAGCGAGATGGGACGCCAATGGTATGAAGACGGCAAGCTTCTGAAGAAGATAAATACCTTTACAGATTACAATGACTGCGCACGGTTCCTGATAAATGAAAAATATACTTCAGCGAACAGTCTTTTTGCGATGGGCGGAAGTGCCGGCGGACTCCTGATGGGAACAGTCGTAAACCTGGAGCCTGAACTGTATAAGGGAGTAATTGCTGCAGTTCCTTTTGTAGATGTTGTCAGCACAATGCTTGATGCTTCCATTCCTCTGACCACATTTGAATGGGATGAGTGGGGCGATCCGCGCAAACAGGTGTACTATGACTATATGCTCTCATATTCACCATATGATCAGGTTAAAGCACAGAATTACCCCAACATGCTTGTCACCACCGGTTTATGGGATTCACAGGTACAGTACTGGGAGCCGGCAAAATGGGTTGCCAAACTTAGAGATATAAAGACCGATAATAATATTCTGATAATGGATGTTAACATGAGCGCCGGCCACGGCGGTGCCTCAGGCCGATTTGAGAGGCTGAAGACCACAGCCCTTGAATATGCATTCATCCTTGACCTTGCAGGGATAAAGAAATGATCTCCTGTTTACTGAAAAATGAGAGAGGCTGATGTGTTGCATATCAGCCTCTCTTTTTGAAAAACAGATTTGGTAATAAAAAGAAAAAATCAGAAGCCTCTCGGCTGCTGTTTGAAATTCATTTCGGGCTCACGCGGGAACCTGTCATTCATCATTGCCGCATTGTAGGCGAACCATGCCGTGATGATGGCATTCTGCCGCAGGTCAGGAAGCAGAAGGCGCTCCCAGGTGTCTGTGTTGGTATGATAGCCGCGACCGTACTCTAACTCATCCTGGATGAACTGGAATCCTGGCAGACCGGCGCCGTCAAAACTCAGGTGGTCAGTGCCTCCGGTGTTGCGGTTGGTTATTGTCTCAAATTCCATATCCTCATAAGGCTTCATCCATGCCTCAAAGAGAGGGCGTGCCAGCTCATTCTCCTGGAGATAGATACCGCGATAACGTCCTGTACCATTGTCCATGTTGAAATAAACCGAGAACTTATCATATGCCGGCTTCCGTTCTTTTTTGGCAGCATCATAAAGATACTTTTCCACATACCCTCTTGAACCGTTCAGGCCCTGCTCTTCTCCGCCCCACAGTGCTATACGGATGGTGCGGCGCGGTTTTATATCAAGGGCCTTCAGAATGCGGATCGCTTCCATCATTACTATGCATCCTGAAGCATCGTCAGCAGCACCGGTGCCGCCATGCCATGAATCAATATGGGCTCCCAGAAGAACAACTTCATCCTTCAGTTTGGGATCAGTTCCGGGTATCTCTGCAATTACGTTATAAACCTCTTTCCCTGGTATGAAGGTGCTGTTTATCTCAACCTCCATCTCAACCTTCTCGCCATGCTTCAGCAGTCGTTCCATACGTCCGTAAGACTCCTGCGGTATGCTGATCTCTGTGATTGGCGGTTTTGAAGTGCCCTCATACTGTGCTCCAGAAGAAGAAGGTATGTTGAAAGGCCTGCCGTTACTGATCATGAGCGCAACACCCTCTTCAGCCATGAAGGCCGAGATCTTGCCGCGTAACTCACGCATTGCCTGCCAGTCGCCGATGTTCCTGCCTCCCCGTCTGTTGTCGGAAAGCGGAAATTTCTCAAGCTCGTCAAGCTGCTGATCTGTATATCTTTCTGCCAGGGGTTCAAAACTTACCTCATATGCTGATGAAGAAGGTGTCATCACAAAATATCCTTTGAGCTTTCCCCGGTATTGTTCGAGGTCCTCCACTTTCTTAATATCAACAAGCACCACATCCCCTTTAACAGGCCCGTTGGTGCCTGCAGTCCATGCCACAGGAGTAACCGCAAAGTTATTGTAGTAGGGTTTTGTCATCGCTGCATAAGCTTTGTCATAATCCCATCCACCCCTGCTGAATTCACGTGCAACTTCGATCCTGACATTTGAAAGACCATATTCAGCAAGTTTGGCCCTGGCAATCTCATTTGCACGATCAATGCCCGGCGACCCGGTAAGTCTCGGACCTGCAAGGTCAGTCATGATGTACATCAGATTCGTCATGTCTGAGTTTTTCAACCCTTCCTGGCGTATCTTATAAGCCGTGGCAAGATCAGTAACCGGACCCTGACTTGATCCTAAGATACTGAAAGAGAGTAGAATAAACGTAAATACTAGATTTTTGATAGGTTTCATTGGCGTTGAATTTACCCGTTATGTTCATTATGTTTTAAATATATGATCATAAATTTTATGCATTTTGACCATTAACATTAATTAACTTTACTTTTGTGCTGGCATGAGCTTGTAATGATATATCCAGACACATTTGAGATAAAGATTGGTTTTGACCGGATAAGAGAGAATCTTGTTTCTTCATGCCTGAGTCCTCTGGGGATTCGGCGAGTCGAAGCGATGAGAGTTTCCTTCACCGCCGATGAGATATTGCATCAGCTTTCACTGACGCATGAATTTCAGCAGATTCTCCAGTACAGCGAACAGTTCCCTTCGGATAATTACAATGATCCCATATCGATGCTTGAGAAGCTTCGGGTTGAAGGAACCTTTCCGGAGCTTGAGGAAGTAGTGGCGCTGAGGGGATCGCTTGAGACTATCAGGAAAATAATCTTCTTCTTCAAAAACCGTAAGGACGACCGTTACCCGGAGCTGAGACAGCTCTGTTCGGCTGTAAGCTTTTATCCCTTTGTAGGTGAGGCCATTGACCGCATAATTGACAAAGAGGGGAAGGTGCGTGACGGTGCTTCTCCGGCATTGAAAGAGATACGGGCCAGCCTCTCTGCCAAAACACTTGCGGCAGTGAGAAAACTGCATTCGGTAATGAGGCAGGCGCAGGCTGACGGCATTGTTGACCGCGAGGCCACCGTCGCCATTCGCAATGGTCGCGGAGTAATACCGGTGAGCGCATCAAACAAGCGCGGGATAAAGGGATTTGTCCATGATGAGTCAGCAACAGGCAAGACAGTATTTATTGAGCCGTCGGAGGTGGTAGAACTGAATAATGAAATAACAGAGCTCGAACACCAGGAGAGGAGGGAGATAATACGAATACTGACCGCCCTGGCTGACAATATAAGGCCATATATCGATGATCTGATATCTAACTTTTACTTTCTGGGCGAGATAGATTTTATAAGGGCCAAGGCTCTCTTCGGACGGAAGCTTGATTGCATCAGACCGGCAGTTGTCAATTCTCCCCACATCAGATGGGTAAATGCCCGGCATCCTTTGCTTACTCTTACCTTTGCCAAAACATCGGGCCGACAGGTGGTGCCACTGAACATCAGGCTCGACAGTCATGACCGTATACTGGTTATTTCCGGACCTAATGCCGGGGGTAAGTCGGTGTGCCTCAAAACGGTGGCTCTCATTCAGTATATGGTTCAATGCGGTATGACTATACCGGTGGCGGAGGGTACTGAGACAGGCATCTTCAGCAGTTTCTTTATTGATATCGGCGATGAACAGAGCCTCGAAAACGATCTCAGCACTTACAGCTCGCACCTGATAAATATGAAGCAGATGCTCAGGAATGCCGACAACAAATCGCTTGTGATGATCGATGAGTTTGGCACTGGCACTGAACCGGTCATTGGCGGGGCAATTGCCGAGGCCATTCTGTCCGAACTGAATGCAAGAGGTATTTATGGCGTGCTTACAACACACTATACCAACCTAAAGCATTTTGCCACTTCGCAGGAGGGGATCATCAACGGTGCCATGGCTTTTGATAATCAGCTCATGCTGCCGCTCTTCAGGCTCGACCAGGGAAAGCCCGGAAGCTCCTTCGCCTTTGAGATTGCAAAGAAGATCGGGCTGCCGCAGGAAATACTTAATGATGCAGCAACCAGGGCAGGAGTAGGTAACGTTGACTTCGACCGTAATCTGCGGGAGATAGCACGCGATAAGCGGTATTGGGAGAAAAAGCGTGAGACTGTGCGGCGTCATGAGAAGAGACTGGAGGAACTTATTGCCGCTTATGAATCGCAGATGGGCGAAATAAAATCAAAACAGAAGGAGATCATAACCCAGGCAAAAGATAAGGCTGAGGAACTACTGCGTGACTCCAACAAGATGATAGAGAACACAATACGGACCATTAGGGAGGCACAGGCTGAGAAGGAGAGGACAAAAGAGGTACGTGAGCAACTGGAGTCGTTCAGGGACCATGTCTCAAAAAGTGAGAAGCATCCAGCCGCGGAAGTTGTTTCATCACATGTGCCGTTGAAGGGAAGTTCCGCAGGGATAGTTAAAAGGATAACCAGGAAGCCGGAAGAGCCGGCAAAGAAGAAAAAAACTGAACCACTAAAGCCCGGTGACCATGTGAGGATAACAGGCAGTGACACAATAGGGGAGATAAGTGAGATCCGCGGTAAAAAAGTACAGGTTGTATCAAACAACCTGACTATGAATGTTGACCTATCCAGGATTGAGGCTGTGAGTGCGGAGGAATACCGCAGGCTTGCTCCCGGATTGAAACCGCAGAGGAAGATAGACTGGTCGTTTACCACGAAACGGACGCAGTTCAATCCTGAGATAGATGTACGTGGTATGCGGACTGATGAAGCATTACAAAAAGTGCAGGAATTCATTGATATGGCTGTTATGATACAGTACCGCAGCCTGCGGATTCTGCACGGCAAGGGTAATGGCATTCTGAGGCAGATGATCCGTCAGTATCTGGATACCACCGGTGCGGTGAATAGCGCTGTAGATGAGCATGTTGAACGCGGCGGCGCTGGCATCACGGTCATAGAACTGGACCTGTAACTTAACCCCGTAGGGGTGACATTATGCCAGTCCGGTAATGAGTTATCAGGGGAACCCCGTAGGGGTGACATTATGCTAGTCCGGTAATGAGTTATCAGGGGAACCCCGTAGGGGTGACATTATTATAGCTCAAGATCATGAAAATCAAACAAATATTTATCTTCATATTTAATTTCATTCAATCTCAGCATTTCCAGGTATTCTTCTTTGAATGACTTTCTTTTATGGTGCTCAGGCTGGCTCAATATGTATTCATACACTCTCCCAACAAAAGAATGCGAAACTGAGAAAACACCGTATCCTTCCTGCCATGTGAATTTGTCAAGACCCAGTCTGTGTTGATTGATAAACTTTGATGAATTGTTTTTAATATCCCTGACAAGATCTGATATCAAAATACCTGGTCGTATTCCTATCAGCACATGTATATGGTCAGAAGAACCACCTACAATAATGGGTTTCTGCTCTTTATTCCGGATTAACCCGGCAATATATTTATAGACTTCATCTCTCCATTTTTCGGAGATCATGTTACGTCTACCACTTACAGCAAATACAACATGAATGTAAATCTGCGAGAACGTACCAGCCATATTCCACAATATTTATGTGAATTTCGGAAAAAAATTCCATACCACAATAATGACATCCCTTCGGGATTCAATTGGATGATTTAACCCCGAAGGGGTTGAATTATTGGTGGGGCCACACCGCTATAAAAATGACATCCCTTCGGGATTCAATTGATTTTGGGATTGCATTGCTATAAAAATGTCACCCCTTCGGGGTTAAAACCTATCAACTCCATGCAATGATTTTGATCATGAAGTATATTTTTCGAAATGTATAGATTTGCATAACGAAAAATAACCTGATGAAAAGACTTCAATATTCGTCACCGGAGAGGTTGTGCATGACATGACAGTAGACATCGTCGCACTTCCGCTTCGCAGCGTTATTGTCAAGGAAGCCTCTCTGGACGGCGAAAATGTAAAATTTTTTGGGGCTTACCGTTACGAGGGATCTTCACTTTACGATATCCTGGACAAAGTGGTGCTGAAGAAGAAAAACGAGGCTGAATTTTCTCCCATTATTGACCTTTATGTCGAAGTGTCAAATGAGACCGGCGAGAGTGTTGTTCTATCATGGGGCGAGCTCTATTACCCCACAAACAGGCATCAGGTTCTGATTGCCACTTCCGTGACACGCATTGTGCCTTCAAAATCAAAGGATCTCTGGCCTCTTCCGGTACAGACAAAGCTGATTGTCGGTCCTGACCTCATAACAACACGTAACATCTCAAATCCTTCAAGGATAACAATAAGGTCGGTTGACAGCAAATACACCGTCAGCAAGGGCTTGAGTCCCATGTTCAGCGACAAAATGCGTTTGTGTGTAAACGGCGGATTAAAGAATGAAATTGCTAAGCTCCCGAAGAAAACCGTTATATATACTTATCATACAGTGTTTTACGGAAGAGGAATGGGTATTCACGGCACCACACCCTTTACAGGATCCCTGCTTTCAGAGAGGCTTAAAGGCTCTTATGTTCTTTCAGACAAATCCCTTCAGAAAGGGCTGGTGGTCATTGCCGGCATTGACGGTTACAGGGCTGCATTTACCCTTAGTGAGATTGTTAACCGTAACGATCAGAATGAGATCCTTCTTATAGACCGCGGCAACCAGGAGGGAGCGGGCAGGTTTTCGCTTTTCCCCGGCTGTGATTTCTTTTCTGACCGTGCTATTAAATCTATTATGGAGATCAATCTTCTGCTTCACTGATTTAAATAAGTGGGGGAAATAGTATCTTGCATACATATAAGTAAAACCTGAATTTATGAAACCCACATGTTTATCAAACACAAATAAGCATGAAAATAACTTTCTAAACATGTGGGTTCCATGTGACCATTAATAATTAAATTATTTACACATGAAAAAGATACTATTTGTCTGTTTTTTTCTTGCATCTGTACTGTTCTCCTGCAAACCCGGTGAGAAGAAGTCAGATGTTGCTCCGGTTGCAGAGGAGCTACATTGGGCCATAGTGATTCATGGCGGCGCCGGTGTCATCACCCGCGACCGTCTTACGCCTGAGGCAGAGGCAGAATACCGTGGTATGCTTCAGACAGCCCTTGACACCGGCGCCGCCGTTCTTGATGACGGAGGCACCGCACTCGATGCCATTGAACGCACTATCCATGTTATGGAAGAGTGTCCTCTCTTCAACGCCGGCAAAGGCGCCGTTTTTACCCATGAGGGCCGCAATGAGATGGACGCCTCCATCATGGACGGATCAAACCTCGCCGCCGGCGCCGTTGCCGGGGTGACTGACATACGCAGCCCCATATCCGCTGCACGCAAGGTAATGGAGGCTTCGCCGCATGTTCTCCTCGCAGGAAAAGGTGCCTCAGAATTTGCCGCTGAACAGGGACTCGAGATAGTTGACCCTTCATACTTCTATACAGAAGAAAGATACCAGCAGCTGCGTAAGGCCCTGGACAAGGATAAATTCGGCACCGTGGGGTGCGTGGTCCTCGACCTGCATGGTAACATCGCTGCCGGCACTTCCACGGGAGGCATGACCAATAAACGCTATAACCGCATAGGAGACACCCCGATAATAGGAGCAGGCAACTATGCAAATAACAATACCTGTGCCGTCTCCGCCACCGGCCACGGTGAGTTCTTCATACGTTATACCGTGGCACATGATATTTCTGCACTGATGGAGTATAAGGGGCTGACCCTTGACTCAGCCGCCAGGCTGGTTGTAAAGGATAAGTTGGTCAGGGTAGGAGGCTCCGGCGGCGTGATTGCCATTGACCGCAAGGGAAATATCTCAATGCCATTTAACTCAGAGGGCATGTACAGAGGCTATCGCACTTCAGAAGGCAGCAGCGGCGTCTTTATCTTCGCCGATGAACCCGACAGGCTGATAAGATAGCAGCTTCGGACTCACAGGAATAAAATGATGAAGGCTGCTTCCCGTCGGGAAGCAGCCTTCTGAGCAAAATGTTTACCTAAACATCAACCTAAACTGCTCAATAAAGTTTTGCCGATCCGTACGATATAGTTATAGCTATCGAAGATTGAGGATTTGCACATTTACCTACCTTTCCTGCCAGCTCCGAAGAAGTGTTCCCTATGATCCTTTTGTCAGGTGAAAATGTACCGTCATCTACCTTGACACTTCCGTATGAACTATTGGCATCAAGAGTGTAGCAGGCGCCGGATTCAATACCTAGTCTTACAGAACAATAACCTGCCTTGACTTTTATCATTTCAAATCCTGCCGGTACACGGTCTACGGAGAGGTTGCCATATTTGGTTTCAACTTCCAGCTTTTTATTAACGCTCTGAAAAGAGAGGTTTGTATAGCCGCTCATAGCTATTATATTAGCTGCTTCTTCAACATTATAGCCGTCATATTTGCTGTCGCATACCAGTGAACTTACTGCACCAATACTGATTTTTGAATACCTGGTGTCCATCAGAAGAGCAGTGGCTTTGGTTATGCTGAACTGTCCGCAGTAACGGGCGTTTACCTCTGCCCATGAAACCTCGTCAACTGTAGCCTTCCCGTATGCCACCACAAGACTGTTGAGTGGCTTGACATTGCCCCTGGTCAGCTTATGTACGGTAAGATTTCCATATTTGACTTCGAGGCTGGCAAGACCTGCCACTTCGTCAATATCACTGTTCCCGTACCTGTTATTGACGGTAAGGTTTATTTTTGCAGGCATTTTAATGCTGTAATCGATGCTGAACTTGTTTCCGTCCTTCCCCCAGCTCCTGTTAGAGAAGTCTTCTTTGAAAACAGTCTCCGCTGTAAGGTTGCCGTCAGCTTCAGTGAATTTGACGTCGATCATGTCAAGGATTTTCTTTGCTTTCTCTGCGGAAGGATGCTCCACGGTGACAATCACATCCACCACAATATTATTCTGGGCCCAGGTCTCTGTAACCACATCACCGAATTTATTGAGTACGGTAAGGGTGGTATTGGTCCCGGGAACCATCTCCCTGTGAAAATCTTTCTTTACCTCTTCTGCGCTGGCACTAAGCGTTGCTGCACAGAGGCATACTGCGAGGGTAACAAGACCCTGACTAAATGGTAACTTTTTCATGGCTGCCTGTGTTTTCGGTTTCGGTATTTATCTGTTTGAGCTGTTCAAGTATATAGCTCATTACTTCTATTTTGGTCTGATAATGTTTGATCATGGCATTTACAATGCGCTGATCATTGGGGTTTACCCTGAGCTCTTTCTGAAGGTTCACATAGGCTGAGTCCATGCTTTGAAGTTCCTTTATCATGATATCCTTCTGTTCCGGATTATTTTCAAAATCAAAGTTTGTGAACTCATTCTGCATGAATGATACCTGCCGTACATAATAGGTCTCCACCTCCTTGTATTCGGGTGACACCTCACTCAGTGTCATGGTCTTTTTCAGATCAGGTCTGATAAAGTGGTCATATGTCCAGAGCGAAGAAAGTGTTACAAGGAGAGTTACAACCGCTGCTTTCAGCAGATATGGAACGATGCTTCGTTTGGTTCCGCCGGCATGCATGCGTGTTGCAAGCTTGAAGCTGAATCGCTCGAAATGTCCTTCTGACGGTTCACGGTCGTCAAAAGCTCCTCTTTCCTTCTTGAATAACTCATCAATCTTATTCATGACTTATATTTTTTTATTTTTTATCTCGCTAACCAGCTTCTGCTTTGCCCTCGAGAGCTGTGATCTGGAGGTGCTGCTTGAGATGTTCAGCATCTCTGCTATCTCATCATGGTCATAACCTTCGATGAGGTAGAGAGAGAGTATCACGCGGTAACCTTCGGGCAGCCTCTCGATGGCTGCTTTCACCTCTTCTACCTTTGATTCGAGATCCTCTTTGTAGGATACTTCGTCAGGACTGTCATCGCGGAGGCCCGTGTGAGTTTCAATATCTTCAAAGATCGCTTTCCTTTTCCCCAGGACATCAAGTGACCTGTTTACCACTATTCTTTTCAGCCATGCACCAAAACTGACGGTGCCTTGGTATGTGCTGATCTTTTCGAAGGCTGAGAGGAATGCTTCCTGCATCACATCTTCTGCCTCCATGCTGTCGTTCACAATACGCAGGCTTGTGTTATACATAGCCTTGTAGTAGAGTTTGTACACCTGAAACTGAGCCTTTTGGTCTCCGGCCCTGCAGCCGTCTATTAAGTCCTGGTGTATGTTCCTGAATGCTGCTTCAACATTTTCCATCTTTAACTCAAGATCTGTTTGCTGTATGTATGACGCTGCACCCACGTAATTGAACTATTCATAGCAATGACGAGAGCAGAGCGCTAATGCTGCATCCAAGTTAAAAAAAAGCTGCCAGAGAGCGAAAAAAAAAATTCAACCCTGTGTGACAGTACCGGTTACGTAGTCAAGTTCCGATCCAAAGAGACTGTGAGGGATTGAATATACGAGAAGTAAAATGAGCGCTGCCGCGATAGTATAAGCCGGACGTTGACTTTTGCGGTTCATCGCAACAGCAACTATCCAGGCAAAAACTGCAATCAGTGTCTTGTTATCCGTAAGGTCCCATCCGAAGGGAATGCCGGTCCAGAGATCGCCGAAAGCATATTTCTGAACCAGGGGACCGAGGATCATGCCACCGGCAATGAGGAGCCAAAGGGTCCACTGTCCGTATATTTTCTGTTTAGGGCTCCTGAATGCTGCTGTCAGCCCGGCAAGATTTGAGAGTAGCATTGCAAAGAACATGATAAGAATATGTGGTATCATCACACCGGCAGGAACATTGCCCTTGAACCTGATGACAACAGGCTCTTCCCTGGCTATTGCCACTTCCTGCCCGGATGGTGTGCCAAGTATAACATAATATTCCAGCTTTCCGGCTGCCGCCTGGGAAGGCAGCTCTCCCACGAGATTTCCCTCTTCACGTATCATGTCAGAAATCATCCACTCCTCATTTACACGGAACTTTTTATTATATAGTTTCCCTGTGATCCCTTCCGCTACCTCAAGCTTTATTTTGCAGGTATGGGTGTTGGTCTGGCTCCTTTTAAAGTGGAGACGGTATTCGGTGCCGTCAACGAAGGCAGTGACTTTCTGGGGGTAAGTGGGGCCTGTCATTCTCTGATACATTGCTGCCGAGATGGTTATTACCACCGCTATCAGCCAGAATAGGAAGTTTTTCATATATGGAGTTTATTATAATTCTTTATAACTGGATCAGCAATACCTCACGTTTATCATTACGTATCACCTCAACAGGGACAATCTGTCCAGCCTTGAGATGGCTGAGCCTGAACATGTAATCCTGAATATTGCTGACAGGCTTGTTGTCAATGGCAACAATGATGTCACCTTTAAGCATTCCACCCTGGGCCGCCGGTTTACCCGGTGTGACAAAGTCGGCTCTCAGGCCCTCTTTAATATTCCCTGCAAAATCAGGCATGATGCCCAATGTAATACCGCGGCGGCGGCTCATACCCTGTGCCGGGGCCATCGGACCTGCCTCGCGAAACGCAAGTCTCATGCTGTCATTTGCTGCAGCCGAGATGACTTCAGTAAATAAATTGCCGATCCTAACTATCCCTGCATAATTGAGCTTGTCAGATGTGTCAAAGGGAGTATGATAGTCGAGATGCGCACCTGTTGTAATAAACAGTACAGGTATCTCTTTACCGTAGAATGATGAATGGTCTGAAGGACCGTACCCTTCCTCCGTAAAGCTTAAGCTGAGCAGGGTAGTGTCTGTGTAAGCAATGACTGAGTCACGGAGCCCCGCGGCAGTGCCCACGCCGCCAACCTGAACGTTGTTACCTTCTTTCATGCGTCCCACCATATCAAGATTGACCATCAGGTTGACATCCTTCGGGTTTATGCCCATGTTCTCAACAAAGTATTTTGAACCCAGCAATCCCATCTCTTCACCTGTGAATGCCACAAAAATTATGCTTCTTTGATGGCCTTTTTTGTCGGCTGCCAGCTTCTCTGCTATCTCTATCATCAGGGCAACACCCGAGGCATTGTCATCCGCACCATGATGTATACCTATGGTGTCCAATGCGCGGCTTGAACTGCCTGGTCCACCCATGCCAAGATGATCAAAATGCGCTCCCACAATGACATATTCATTTTTCAATCCTGTTCCCGGCAATTTCATAACTACGTTGGCCGTTGACACATTTTTCACAACTACTTCAGTCTCAGCATCAACAGTTACACCCGTAATGAAACTCTCAGCAACCAGGTCACTGTTTATTGAGGCTTCAAGTTCATTAATTGTCTTTCCTGAAGATTTAAGGATGGTATCGGCAACAGATCTTTTAATTTGTATGACTGGAATGCCTGAAGTGCTTTCACCCTTTGCAGGTTTATCGATTTTATCAGCACTGTCCCACGATTCACCCGCGACTATCAGCACCCCTGAGGCTCCCATGTCCTTGGCAGTCAACACTTTCATCCTGTCAGAGCTGAATGACTGATAATCTGACGCCTTGGGATTTGATTCCGGGTATCCGCGAAGTACCATGATCCACTTTCCGCTCATGTCAGTTCCTGCATAATCATTCCACTGCATCGAGTCATTTTGAATCATAAAACCATATCCGGCAAACGCAACCTCTGATTTAAGTGAGTCATTGGATGAGAGTGCCAGTGGAGAAAATTCTACACCGCTTTCAAAAACATGACCGTCTACCGACAATCTGTTTGCCGGCCCGGCTTCAGCTGAAAAGGGCACTTCAAAACGCTGAATTCCATCACCGTTTAAAGGTTCTAGTCCTGCCTTGCGCAGTGCTTTTCTTATGTAAAGTTCAGCCAGATGGTCTCCCGGGGAGCCTGTCTCACGGCCGGCCAGTTGATCTGACGCCAGGTAGGATGTAAGAACGACAAGCTCATCATGAGTGATTTCGTTATGTTTGCGTGCTCCTGCACAGGATGTCAGCAGAAGAAATACGGTAATTGTAACTATTATAGAGTATTTCATTTTTTCATCTTTATTAAGCTCTCAAAAATAGAAATCTTTTGTCAACTGGACATCATCATGTATTCAACAAAAAGCTGCCGGGGGCAGCTTTTGTATTTGCTATTTGCTATGTGCTATTTGCTATTAGCTAATGGCAGTATTCTGTTTTAATCTGACCCAGGGTTTCTATTCAAACTGGTGAATAGCTTTTACTATTCTTGAGATGGCATCGCGCAGCTGTTCTTCAGTGATAACGAGGGGAGGAGCAAACCTTATGATGTGTCCGTGAGTAGGTTTTGCAAGTACTCCCAGTTCCATCATCGCAAGGCAAACATCCCATGCCTCCTTACCGTTCTTAGGTCTGATAACAATAGCATTCAGCAGCCCTTTTCCACGTACCAGCTCAATCATGGCAGATTTAACATTCCTCAGTTCATCACGGAAGATATTTCCCAGTTTCTCTGCCTTTTCGGAAAGCTTTTCCTCTTTGACAACCTCCAGGGCTGCAATAGCTACTTTTCCTGCCAGGGGATTACCGCCGAAAGTAGAGCCATGTTCCCCGGGTTTGATAGTGAGCATAATGTCATCATCAGCCAGAACGGCGGAGATAGGCATTGCCCCTCCAGAAAGGGCTTTCCCAAGGATCAGTATGTCAGGACGGACACCCTCATGGTCGCAGGCCAGCAGCTTTCCGGTGCGGGCTATACCTGTCTGTACCTCATCGGCAATGAAAAGGACATTATGTTTTTTGCAGAGGGAATAGGCTGTCTTAAGGTACCCGTCATCAGGCACAAACACTCCAGCTTCGCCCTGTATTGGTTCTACGAGGAAACCCGCCACATTATGGTCTTCAAGAGCTTTTTCAAGTGCCGGGATATCATTGTAGGGTATTGTAATAAAGCCGGGAGTGAAGGGACCGTAATCCTTCCTGGCATCGGGATCAGTTGACATTGAGACAATTGTAATGGTACGGCCATGGAAGTTTCCTTCGCAAACAATAATCTTAGCCTGGTTCTCCTTAATGCCTTTCCTTAAATAAGCCCATTTGCGGCAAAGTTTCAGTGCGGTCTCATCTCCCTCAGCCCCGGTATTCATCGGCAGCACTTTATCATAGCCAAAATATTTTGTGACGTATTCCTCATATTCCCCCAGAACGGAGCTGAAGAATGCCCTTGATGTCAGGGTCAGTACCTGTGCCTGATCAATCATGGCCTTTGTTATCTTAGGATGGCAATGTCCCTGATTTACTGCCGAATAGGCGGAAAGGAAATCATAGTATCTTTTCCCTTCCACGTCCCATACGAAAGGACCCAGGCCCCGCTCAAGCACAACAGGTAGCGGATGATAGTTGTGTGCTCCGTATCTCTCTTCTCTCTCTATGTAATCATGAGGTTTCATAAGATCATTATTTATTGGTTAAAAATGAGTTGTGCAATTTTAAAAGGTTTTTCCATAAAGAAAAGGGCAATTGTCATTATTCGCCGTCATAGAGATCAGGCCTCTTCAGCCTGGTTCGCTCCAATGACTTTTCAAAACGCCACTTTTCAATTTCGGGAGTATTGCCTCCGGTAAGTATCTCCGGCACTTTCCATCCGTTGAACTCTGCCGGCCTTGTATAGACAGGAGGCGCAAGCAGGTTATCCTGGAATGAATCTGAAAGCGCCGATTCAACATCGGAAATGGCTCCCGGAAGAAGCCTCACCAGGGCATCGGTTATGATAGCTGCAGGCAGTTCACCTCCTGTAAGTACATAGTCGCCCACCGATATCTCACGGGTGATAAGGTGATCTCTGATCCGCTGGTCAATGCCCTTGTAATGCCCCGCCAATATGATAATATTCTCTTTCATGGAGAGTTCATTGGCTATTTGCTGATTGAACTGCTGACCGTCAGGAGAAGTATAGATCACTTCATCATAGTTTCTTTGTGAGGTAAGCTGTTTGATGCAGTTATAGACAGGCTCAATCATCATAACCATTCCAGCGCCTCCTCCGAATGCATAGTCATCAACGTTTTTGTGCTTATCGGATGAGTAATCACGCAGGTTGATTATGTTGACTTTCACAATGCCCCTGGCCCTCGCTCTCTTGATTATCGATTCATTTAAGGGGCTCTGCAGCAGCTCAGGTAATACCGTGATAATGTCTATTCGCATAATGTTCAGATTTTGTAAAACTACTACAGATTTTTTGTATATTTGGGATAGTTAAGCGAATATAACCAATTAATAAGTTCGGTGATCATGGGAAAATTTGTTGTTTCAAAAAGAAAAAATGGCGAGTTCCAATTCAACCTGCTTGCAGGTAATGGTCAGGTAATACTTGCCAGCGAAGGCTATGCTTCCAAACCATCATGCATGAACGGAGTAAAATCAGTAATGAAAAATGCTGTCGTTGAAAAAAGGTTTGACGCGAAAGTCGCCAAGAATGGTAAATTCCATTTTAACCTGAAGGCATCAAACGGACAGATCATTGGTGTAAGCGAGATGTATGA
The DNA here is from genome assembly GCA_035530535.1 of Bacteroidales bacterium. Taxonomy (GTDB): domain Bacteria; phylum Bacteroidota; class Bacteroidia; order Bacteroidales; family VadinHA17; genus SR-FBR-E99. Next base: position 4,438 of record DATKUS010000195.1, on the reverse strand, counting down.
GACACAGGCAAGCTGCACCAATGGGATTGAATCTGTAAAGAAGAATGCTCCTGAAGCTATCATTGAAGACAAATCTAAGTGACAGTCCACTGTCATGATGAGAAGCCCTGCCCCGATGGAGCGGGGCTTTACTCTGATATAAAGCCTTCAAATGGATTGTAGACCCGGATGTGGCGCCTGCTGCATTGCACCTTCTATATCTTCGTCTATTCCAGGAATGCCTGACGGCAAGCCGGCAGGGGTGAGGTGCATTCATCTGCTGCCTGATTACAGGTGTGCATTATGGGATAAGCCTGAGCGCCCTGCTGTATGCGGTGCATTCATGGCTGAGGAGCAATTCTGCGGCAAAGACCGCCAGGAGGCTCTTACAATCCTCACCTCTCTCATGTGATTACCTGTTCCTCTCAAATACTACTTTGCCGTCAACAATAGTATAATCAGCTTTTACCGTCATTATCCTGTCTTCGGGAACCGTTAGCAGATCTTCTGAAACAATAACTATATCAGCAAGATACCCGGGCTTGAGCATCCCTTTTCTCTCCTCCATGAACTGAGAGTAAGCAGCTCCGAGGGTATAATATTCAATGGCACTCTCCATTGTAAGCTTCTCCATGGGGAACCATCCTTCTCCTTCCTCTCCCTTCCTGTCCTTACGCGTTATGGCAGCATAGAGTCCCTCCATCGGATTAAGAGGTTCAACAGAGTAATCCGTTCCGAAAGCCAGGTGTGCCCCGCTGTCTGCCAGGCTCTTCCATGCATATGCCCAGCGACTGCGTTCAGACCCTATGCGCTTCTCAGCAAAACGTTTGTCGGTGATACAGTGCGTAGGCTGCATGGAGGCAACCACATTCAGCTCAGCGAAACGTGAAATATCAGATTCAATAAGTATCTGTGCATGTTCGGAACGGTGACGACTGTCATGCACACCGTTCACTTCCCGCGCTTTCTGATATGCATTAAGGATCCAGTTGTTTGCTTTTGGACCGATGGCATGTATGCCTATCTGAAATCCCTGTGCATCAGCAGCCAGCACACGCTTTTCAAGCTCATCATAAGTCATCTGCGGCAGACCCGTCTTGTCAGGCTCATCGTCAAAGGGTTCAAACATCATGGCTGTTGCGGAGCCCAGGGTACCATCCATAAAGTCCTTGAGATACCCGAACCTGATCCAGTTGCCTGACGGTGGGTACTTCTCCCTAAGCTTCTGATACTGTGCCAGTCTTGCGGTATCATCGGTAAGCACACCTCCGATGTCTATCCTGCATGTCAGCATGCCATCACCCATTATCCTGTCATACATCCCGAAGTCAGCGCTGCCGGGAATTTGTATGCTCGTGATGCCGTATTCAGTGGCCTGTCTGATAGCCTGGAGATAACCTGTCAACTCCCGTTCCTTTTCTTCCTCTGCAGTTCGTTCAGCCTTGAAATCGCCGGTCCTGATGAGATTCATGGCGCTCTCCTTCAGAATGCCGGTAGGCTCACCCGTGAGAGGATCCTTCATTATCTCACCACCGAAAGGGTCAGGAGTATCCCTGGTAATTTCTGACAGTTTAAGCACATAGCTGTTAACCAGGGCACTGTGCCCGTCAGTACGGTTCAGAACCACCGGATTGTCCGTTGATACAGCATCAATGAGCTCTTTCGACGGCCAATCCCGTGTAGAAAACATCTCATGCTCCCAGTGGCCACCGTAAACAAGCTGACCTTTTGCAGAACGGGCCACCTGTGCCCTGACCTTTTCCGTTATCACCGAAGGATCAGTGGTATATCTCAGTTCTATATAATCAGGGTCAACAGGACCAAAATGGGCATGGGCATCATTGAATCCCGGGATTGCCAGACGACCGCCTGCATCTATTATGCGGGTCACGCCGGCATCGACATACTTTGAAATCTCTTTGCCTGTTCCTACTGCCATTATTGTGTTTCCTTTCACAGCTACAGCCTCAGCAAAGGGATTTAAGGAATCAACAGTATAAATTTTTGCATTGGTTATCACCAGATCTGCTTTCTCATTTTGCGTGCATCCGCCAATAGCTAGGATTGCCAGTGTCATCAGGCTCAGTATTTTATTTTTCATGTTTATGTTTTTCAAAAGTGTCGAAAGTTAAAAAAAATGACATTAACTTAGTTCCATGTAAATCTATGAATAAACTCCAAAGGTTCATTATGAAACAAAAGACTATTGCACCAGGGTATCTCTTTCCTAAGGGGTACACAAACTATGTTTTCATGCTGCTTTTCCTGCTCTATATGTTTGACTATATAGACAGGATGGTCGTTACTTCCATGTTTGTTTCAATTGAGAAGGACCTTGGTATTACACACACCCAGAGCGGACTCCTTGTCTCGGCGGTTTACTGGGCAATAGTCCTGCTTACCTTCCCTATTTCAATACTCATCGACCGGTGGAACCGGACCAAGACAATTGGTATTATGGCCGTATTATGGAGTCTGGCCACCGTTCTATGTGCACTCACAGGCAACTTTCTCCAGCTTGTGCTGACAAGAGCAATGATAGGTGTGGGCGAGGCAGGCTATGCTCCGGGAGGAAGCGCAATGATATCAGGCTTGTATCCTCAGGAGAAAAGGTCAAAGATGATGGGACTCTGGAACGCATCCATACCCCTGGGAACAGCTATTGGTGTTCTTCTGGGTGGAATCATTGCAACCAGGCTGGGATGGAAGCACGCCTTCGGAATTGTGGCAATCCCGGGCATGATTGTCGCGATCCTCTTCTTCTTCGTGAAAGACTATAAGACTGTGGACCTTTCATTCGTCGACAGTCAGAATGTTAAAACGAAAATGAAAAAGAGAGATATTGTCAGGGAATTTCTGTCAAAACCTTCGCTCATCTTTACCTATTTTGGTTTTGCAGCAGTGGTATTCGTCACTACCTCAATGATAACATGGCTGTCAACATACTTCCATGTGACGCGTGATATGTCGATGGAGAAGGCAGGAACAATGGCCAGTGCGGTTATGGTCCTTGCAATCATAGGGGCTCCTGTTGGCGGTATCATCACTGACCGCTGGAGAAAGAAAAATATAAAGGCCAGGCTAATCTTTCCGGCATTGACATCCATGCTGGCTGCCTTGTTTCTGATGGTTGCCCTCTGGTTTACTAAAGGTACAGTTCAGTACATATTCTTTCTTCTGATGGGCGTGACAATCACGGCCTTTATTTCCGGCGCTGCGGCAGTGACGCAGGATGTCATTCATGCAGGACTGAGAGCAATGTCTTATGCTATTGCGGTCGTTGTGCAGAATCTCCTCGGGGCCTCAACAGCTCCGCTTGTCATAGGAAAGCTGTATGACCTGTACAGCATTGAGACAGCAATGTCAATTCTTCCCATTGTGCTGGCTGTTGCCGCTATACTATTCTTTACAGGATCACGTTATTACACCAAAGACCTCGAAAAGGTTGTTAAAATAGAACTTCAACCGGCATAAATGAACATTGCATTACTTGGTTATGGCCGTATGGGTCAGGAGATTGAACTGAATGCTCCCCTGCACGGCCATACCATAGTACTGAAAATTGACGGGGAAAACAGGGATGACCTGACGGCCACTGCGGTTAAGGACGTTGATGTTGCAATTGAGTTCACCGGTCCTGCAGCAGCTCCTGATATGGTATTAATGGCGCTTTCACTTGGATTGCCGGTTGTCTCAGGATCAACGGGATGGCTTCACAGGTATGACGAGATAAGGGATTACTGCCTTAAAATCAACGGAACTTTCCTCCACTCCTCCAATTTCAGCATAGGTGTAAACATACTTTTCAGGCTGAACTCTGACCTGGCAAGGATAATGAGTTCCCTTGGAGCATATAAGGTGACCATTGAAGAGATCCACCATATCCGTAAACTTGATTCGCCAAGTGGTACAGCAGTCACCCTGGCAGAGGAGATTGCCAGACAGCATGCAGATTATGACGGTTGGAAAAAGGCAGAGGAGATGGCAGATCCAAAACATGTTCCGGTAACATCCCTTCGGGAAGGAGCAACACCGGGGACCCATTCTGTTATCTGGGAGTCAGACATCGACAGGATAACCCTCAGGCACGAGGCTCTGAACCGAAGAGGTTTTGCCGCGGGAGCGCTGCTGGCTGCAGAATATATTGCGGGGCGTAAAGGTGTTTTTAGCATGTCCGATGTACTGAGTCTTTAATAATAACTAGATTTGCACCCAAAATAAATATCAGATGAACAATATGCTTGGAAACAAATATGTCAGGTTCGGTATAGCCGGAGTACTGTATCTTTTATGGGTTTTATGGATCGGCAACTTCTGGCTCCTGGCTGGGCTGGCCATAGTTTATGATATTTATGTGACCAGAATGGTCAACTGGTCGTTCTGGAAAAAGCGCAGCGGGAAGAACAGCACAGTAATTGAATGGCTCGATGCCCTCATATTTGCAGTTATTGCAGTTACC
>DATKUS010000194.1:0-4355 GCA_035530535.1 Bacteroidales bacterium | reverse complement strand
CTTTGGCCGTATGCTGGGTACTTTTGCCGGAGCAATCATACTTACCAGGCTGGCATCCTCAAAGGGGTTTCTTTACAGCGCCTTACTCTCGATAATATCTATTGCACTTATCCTTATTGTTCCCGCAAAGGCCGCCGCATGGGCTCTTGTATTTATTATCGGCCTTGGCGTGGCCAACATTTTTCCGCTGGTCTTCTCCCTCACAATTCAAAAATATCCTGATCGCGGAAATGAGATATCCGGGCTGATGATGATGGCAATTTCAGGAGGCGCATTAATACCGCCTGTGATGGGATTGGTAAGTGACTCGATGGGAGTGACGCCTGGAATGGGTGTGCTGCTCCTGTGCGCCGCTTACCTGCTGGTAGTTTCCTGGATCATCATACGGAAAAAGAGCGTTCCGGAATAAATTGATCATTCATACCTGCCTTTTCTCTTCATAAGCTTCTCAGCATAACGGTGCTGCTACGGCGCCCCGGCTGAGAGAACTTTAATTATGCTTCGCGTCTTTCAGCGCAGACATCCGGAAGACTGTACTGTGCATTCAGAACATGAACAGATGACACCAGCATCAGTGCTGTCAGTATTGAGCGAATTTTAACCCACCGTAACATATTGTTAGTATTTATTGTCTAAATTAGAGAAATATCGTAACAGCCTTTATGTCATGAAACATATACCTGCATTTTTCCTGGCCCTCGTCCTGGTTTCCTGCAATCAGAAAGTCAGTGAGCAGCCCAACATCGTCTTCATAATGTCTGACGACCACGGTTACCAGGCCATAAGCGCTTATGATGGCAGCCTGAACTCAACTCCGGCGCTTGACAGGCTGGCTGATGAGGGAGTAATATTCCGTAACAGTTTTGTCTGCAACTCCATCTGCGCGCCCAGCAGGGCGGCACTTTTAACAGGCAAGCACAGTCAGGCCAATGGTCATCTTGATAACAGGCACAGGTTTGACAGTTCGCAGGTAACCTTCCCGAAGCTTTTACAGGCTGCAGGCTATCAGACGGCCCTTATCGGAAAATGGCATCTGCAGAGCCAGCCAATGGGCTTTGATTACTGGAATATACTTCCCGGCCAGGGACTTTATTATAATCCTGATTTTATTGAGATGGGCAAAAGATACAGGGAGAAGGGTTATACTACCACCCTGATAACTGATATGGCCATTGAATGGATAAGTAACAGGGACAAATCAAAGCCCTTCTGCATATTGGTGCATCATAAGGCCCCTCATCGTAACTGGTTGCCTGACACCCTTGATTTTGACCTATTTGATGGCACTAGATTTCCGGTGCCTGATAACTATTTTGATGACTACAGCGGTCGTCAGGCAGCCTCGTTGCAGGAGATGAGTATTGCCAGGGATATGCGTCTCTCCTCTGATCTTAAGATCAAAGGGGCTGATGGCGACAGTGTTACGCAGATTGAAAAGGATTATTTAGCATCCCTCAGGAACAGGATGTCACCCCGTGAATATAAAGCCTGGAACAAAGAATATGACAGCATAAGCAGGGAGTTTCTGGCAAACAGACCTGTCGGTGATTCACTCGCATTGTGGAAGCTGAACCGTTATCTTACTGACTATCTCAGGACCATACAATCAATTGACCGTAATACCGGCAGGCTGATTGATTTTATCGATTCAACCGGGCTGAGAGACAATACTCTTATTGTCTATACTTCTGACCAGGGTTTTTACCTTGGTGAGCATGGCTGGTTTGATAAAAGATTCATGTATGAGGAGTCATTCAGGACACCTTTACTTATGAGGCTGCCAAAAGGATACAGTGCCAGTGGAGATATTGATCAGATGGTCCAGAACATTGATTTGGCTCCTACATTTCTTGAGATGGCAGGAGTGAAGCCTCCTAAAGAGATCCAGGGGATATCACTTCTACCTCTCTTAAAAGGGAAGAAGGTCAGAAAGTGGCGTGATGCCATCTACTATCATTATTATGAATACCCGGGAGAGCACCAGGTGAGACGTCATTACGGAATCCGGACTGACCGGTATAAGCTGATACATTTTTATGGAGACATAGATCAGTGGGAGTTATACGACCTGGTTACTGACCCGCACGAAATGAAAAACCTGATAAATGACGCCGCTTATATTTCCGTTACAAAGGATATGAAAAGCCGGCTTGACAAGCTCCGCCGTCTGTACAAAGAGACTGAAGAAGAATAGAAGTTTTTTATTCCCTGTTATTCTGCAGTGATCTTCTTTGTAAGGATATAAAATGTATTGGCGCCGCTCTTCTCTTTTCCCTCAGGTGCTACGCCGTTTTTCTTTATCTCCCTGAAGTCGCTCATAAATCCCTCGGCGCTGCCCCACTCCGTCTGGAGTATCCCGGCATAACGCCCCTTCATGGTCTTGATTGACGACTTAATGAATGTCTCTGTGTTATCAAGCTGTTTCAGAGCCACCTCCGGTGAACGATACGGGCATGTCAGCACCGTAAATCCTTTAAAAGCAAACCATACTGCAGAGAGGTCAGGCCGCTCATAATGCCAGTCGCATATGACCACATCCTTATAAATCATATCAATGGCACGGTATGTATTGTTCATGCTCGCTTCCCACATGCCGTAACCTGTTCCTTTCCCATCTATCAGCCTGTCTCCCCATATCCACAGCTTCGCATTTTTTGTTGCAAGGAAATTACGTATTGCATTCACTTCACCGGCAAAAAGTTCGGCTTTATCTCTTCCGGAGCACCGCGGACATTTGCTCTCGCCAAGGTAAAATACCTCATCCATTCCTGCATGGAATGCTTCAGCCTCAAATGCATCCACCAGCTCCCCCACAACATCAAAGATTATTTTATGAATGTCGGGATGAAGCGGACAGTAACTTTTACAGTAGAGGCCGTCAGGGTTAGGCCATTCATATTTTTCAGGCATGACCACCCAGGGTGTCTCGTCAAACTGCGGATATACCTCAAGCAGTTTCTCTGCTTTCGAGTGCCACGACTGGTGTCCGAGCAGGTTTATCTGAGGTATGATCTTAATATTAAGCTCTTTACAAGTACGAACAAGAGACCTCACATCCTGCTTTGTCAGTGGATCCTCATTACTGAGCTCAGGATGAGTCTCATAAGCATAGTTCCAGTCTACGCGAAGCACAAGAGTGTTTACGCCCAGTGGGGAAAGGTCTTCCCTGATGAATTTTTCAAAATCCTTAACATTTTCATGTCCGGGGGCTGCTATGCAGAGCCCCAGTACGGGGAAACTTCTCTCAGCATCGGCCAGGGGCAAAATGATGAGAGAAAGGACGATAATGCCAATGAGTCTTTTCATGTTTATCCCTATTTCCGTGAATTACTAAAATAGGAAAAAAAATTATCTTTTGTTAAGGTTTAACCTGTTAAAAGACATTGAAAGACTCCGGTTTAAATTTTTATATTTACAATTGGTAGTTATATTGTATCCATTATAAACAGGAATGAAAAAAGATTCAATAAAGCGGAGGGATTTCCTTCGCAAAAGTGCATTAACAGGACTGGCAGTGACAATTATTCCGAGGCATGTTATAGGTGGCCAGGGGTATCGGGCACCCAGTGACCAGCTCACCAAAGGCATCATTGGTGTCGGCGGAATGGGCATGGGGCATTTCAGTTATGAGGGTACAAAGCTTCTTGCTGTCTGCGATGTGGATGCCCTGCATCTTAAAAATGCTATTGAGATGGGAGGCAAGGGTGTCACCGGTTACCGCGACTTCAGGGAGCTGCTCGCCAGGCCTGATATTGACATCGTGCATATTGCGACACCTCCTCACTGGCACGGGATAATGGCGAAGATGGCTGCGGAGGCAGGGAAGGACATATGGTGTGAGAAACCGATGACCCGGACAATAGGAGAAGGGCTTAAAGTGATTGATGCTGTAAGGGCTAACGGACGCATGTTCAGGCTTAACACCTGGTTCAGGTTCAAGAGCCAGTTTTACGGGCTTGGTACTTCGGTGAAACCACTCAAAAAGGTTATCAGCAGCAATGTGCTCGGATGGCCTCTGAAAGTAACCGTTAGCGGTATCACCGGCTATGACTGGAAATTTTACTGGAGCGGTCAGACAAACCTGATGCCCATGGTCCCGCCTGCGGAACTTGATTATGACTTCTGGCTGGGACCGGCACCCTTCAAACCTTATAATCCTGAAAGGGTCCATGTCAAGTTCAGAGGCTACTGGGATTATGATGGCGGCGGACTTGGTGACATGGGTCAGCACTACCTTGATCCTGTTCAGTACCTTCTCGGGAAAGATGACACATCACCTGTATCTGTGGAGATCGATGCACCGCAACAGCACTATGATGCCGTAGGGTCATGGAGAAGGATCACCTACACCTATG
>DATKUS010000193.1:0-2373 GCA_035530535.1 Bacteroidales bacterium | reverse complement strand
GGCTTGCCCTTTCTGCTCCTGTCATGCGTTGCCCGCTCATGAGCGGTAAATGCTGCTTCGTCACCGTAGTTTTTCATTTCAGTCTATTTTAAAGTTCTGTCAAAAAGGAAGATCTGAAACTTCCGGCGTAGATTCCATGTTACTTGCCGGTTCTGCTTCCGTGAAACCTGCCCAGATACGAAGGTTGCCTAATATCGGCTGTGCCCTTTTTTGCTCATCAGTCATTGCCTGATACATTTCCTTCGGGAGGCTTTGCTTTAATAGGTGGGTATCTTTACTGTCACCAGAGGGGTTCTTAATTTCAAACCCTGCAATGTCAAGATAAATACCCTTTTCTCCGACAAATAAATGATTTGCCTCAATCGGAACTACAATACAATCGACGGGGCCGGATTGACCATTAATCATTTTCCTTACAACCTTCAGATTCATCAGGTTGATTTTTGCGCTTACATTACTCATTTTGTTTCTGTTTTTGATTCGTTATCTAAATCAGCCAGTTTATCCTCTTTTCTGACTTCGGGGAGGGTGTCGTACATTATCTTATCGGCACGGTTCATATCTTTGCCAAATAATTTACCAATCTTTTCTGCTGCATCCTTTACGGCGTAACTCTCAGCAGCCGGAGCAGACTTCATTACTGCATCATGTTTTGTGGAGTTCCAATCCATTGCACCGGACCCCTTGTCTGTTTGAATAGGTGATGCACCCACACCGTCCTGCCAAAGCATTTCATCAGATAAAACGTCCTGATAATGTAACCGGACTGTGACTGTTATTGAATTAGCAAAAAGTTGTATCTGCCTGATCTCAACGTGCCACCTCTTGAATATACGGGTCAGCATATATTCTACTCTTTCAATAGGGATATATTTCACGCCCTTAGCCATCGGGTGATCCTTCAGCCATTGTGGAGGAGGTGGCTCATTCAGTAGTCGGTTTAAATCGTTCTGCTTGCCCTTCAGGTCAATGTCGCCTGAAGTTAACTCCATGAGTGTTGGCACTCTTTTTTCTGGTAATGTTTCCATGATTAGATTTTATGATTGTAAAACTCAATTTTCTTAACTGCCCACGTCGGGAGGTTCAGTTCAATATTCCCTGACTTCCACTGGCAGAATACCTGATATCCTGGCCACCGGCCTTCAGTGAGACACATCTTATATAGCCTCAAAAGTTGCTCATACTCATACCGGCCCTGTCCAATAAATTGTGCCGATGCTTCAAAGATATTAAAAGCATATGGTTTTTTTTTCTCCTGAGCAATAAAATAAAACGACCATCCACGATCATCTCCTGTTATCATTTCCATTAGGTCGGAATATAAGGCAGCCTGAATATGATAACACCCATCAGCAGCCGCACGGGTGAACCCGTCAACAGAAGCATCAAAGGTTGTTTTTAGGTCAATGATAAAATGTTTATCAGGTCGAATATAGTCGGGCCTGCCTTTTAAGTTTATGTCACCCTCAGTGGTGTGAAGTATTCCCGTTAATGATTTTTCGGCCTCTCCCTTTGATAGTAATGCACTACAATAGTGATGTGACAACAATACATTTTTCATGTCAACAATCTTCTTATATCCATCTTTATCAATGGTTTTTCTGTCGCCGATAAGTCGCATTTCTGATTCCATCCACTCCTTATATTGTTTCGTGGAACGGGGTGACTTAAAGCCTTCACCTATTAACACCTGATAAATTGCATCGTCATCAAAAACATAGTAGTCTGATTCAAATTTAGCAGGCTCCAAAATGTAGGTATGATAAGCAGAGCCGAAGGCCATAGCATCAGTTTCAACCTCTGACGGTTCTCCCTTATACTGCCTGTAATGAGCCGGAGATGTTTTCAAGTTCTTCAGTCCTGAATATGATATAAAGTCTTTCAGGTCGTAGTAGTCTCCCTCTGGTGTAATGGGGGTAAATCCTTTAATAAATTCGCTTTCCATAATTTAAGTTTTATTTACAATCAGGGCAGGCAATGTAATCCACTATGCGCCCGCAAGACTTACATATCCTCAACCCCTGGTTGTCATATTCACCACAGTGGCAGTCCTCAGCCGTTCTGCCCGTGCCATTGCAGTAGTCACACTTTACAAGGCCGTCTTTTGTCCAGTCGAAGTCGCCGGCGATATAGTCGGAATAACTGGCAAGCTGGTTGCAGGAGGGTAGGTTATTCATGGCCCTTGTATTTGTATATTATCTGCCTTTCGAAGCATCCCGTTTTGGGGTTTATGCATCCGACTGTGTTATCTGCCTTATAAATACATCCATCACATGTTAAACTATGAAACTCGATTATTTCCCGGTCCAGCTCCGGCCACACAATGTCGTCACGCATCAGCAGCGTCTTCATCTTGTCGGAAGTTGCCTGCAT
>DATKUS010000192.1:0-6923 GCA_035530535.1 Bacteroidales bacterium | reverse complement strand
CGGCGGATACCCTGTCCTGCTATCAGGCCAAAGCCCTCGCCGCGGGCCACCTGATGCAGCAGTTCAAGTGCCGCAGGTATGTTTCCGAAAGTGAGTTCCAGCCCGCCGGTGCGCTCCTTATTCAGGATGCCGTTCTCATAGCACTCCATGATAAAGGCGAGGCTCGTGCCCCAGGTGATCGTGCATATGCCGTACGTGTCGCAGTAAAAGTTAGCCTCTATGATATAGCGCGGGTCAAAGAAACCACCATTGGAACCGAGCCCGGCAGCATTCTCATACTCAGGCCCGTCAACCATTACCGCCTGTCCCTTATAGGGCCCGGAGCTGAGGACAAAATCGTCGACAGCCTTAGAACATGCCATGTTGCATCCTATCCAGCAGCCGTCAGGGATCCCCTGCGTAAAGAACGACTTCCACACACCGCTGTCTATTTTGGGAGAGTCTTTGTGTGACCCGAATTTATAGTTGAGTGTAGGCAGCAGGTCATGGTCATCCATGATCTCCATGAGGTGAGCCGTTCCTATCTGGCGCATCTTGCACTGTTTGTCGTCCAGCTCGCGCATCTCACGGTTGAATTTCCGGCCTCTCTCCGTGATAGCCTCGAGGTCAACAACATTGTTAAGGTTGCCCTTGACGCCTGGTATTTTACACACCAGCGCCTTTATCTTTTTATTGCGGAAGACGGTGCCGATGCCGCCGCGCCCGGCCTGTTTCAGCCTTACCTTCTTGCGCTTCGGGTCATAGAAGCTGAAGTTGAGCATGCCGATCAATGAATGCTCGGCAGCAGAGCCTGATGAAACAACACCTATATTTCTCTTATCAGCATCGCTGTCAGCGAACATCTCCGTGAGCTGTTCGGCAAGGATATGGCTGTCATAAGCTTCGGCAGGCGCTTCAAATATCTCAATAAAATGGTCGATGCCATTGATGAAGATGATGACATCTTCCTTAGATTTACCCTGAAGCTCCAGGGCGTCAAAACCCGAGAATTTGAGGAAAGGGCCGAAGAAGCCTCCCACATTGCTGTCCATGACAGAGTCAGTCTGTGGTGAGACGGTAACTACAAGAGACTTGCCGGTGCCTGAATATTGGGTTATGCCCCCGATAGGGCCTGAGGAAATAACAATTTCATTCTCAGGATCATCCCATTTTGTCTTTGGTGATGTTGCATCCCACAGAAGGCGGAGGCCATAGCCTTTGCCGCCGATAAATTTCTCTTTCATCACTGCCGGAACATCCTTCTCACGGATATCGCAGGTACCTACATTTACATAGAGCGTCTTGTCAGTGTAGCCCTTTGTCAGTGGAGTCCAGCTGTATTCCCATCTTTTAAGCAGTTTGTGTTTTGACCTGATTTCGCTGATATTCATTTTACTGATTGTTTGGCGTTGGATATAAGACAAAGATAAAGTATAAATATCCATAATTAAATGATAATCGTCAATATGCATCTGTTTGCAGATCGAGATCATAAAGAAAGAGGCAACAGGCAATAGTCAATAGGCAATAGTGATCTGGAAGTTGAAAGGGTTTAGAATTGTCCGTATATTTGCCATTCATAAATTCAAACATCAGTGTCGCGGACATGAAGATCAGACTGAATAATGAGCCTGTCACGCTTGAGGAGGAGAGCATTACGCTTTCCAGGCTGCTGGAGGTGAAGAAGTACACTTTCAGGCTCAGGATCGTAAAGGTGAACGGAAGATTCATTGAGCGTGATAGTTATGACACTGAAATTATCAAGGATGGTGATGAGGTTCAGGTGGTCTACCTGATGAGCGGAGGATGATACATTTGATAATGGTTCTCATATTGACAGCGTGAAACCCGATTTCCTGAAACGGCTCCGGAATATTAACCTGCGGGACAGTCTGCCTCACTGGATGAGGAACAGGTATATGATAACCATCCTCATTTTTATCCTGTGGATGCTGCTGCTTGATCCCAATAACCTGATCTCAAGGGTAAAAGAAGTGATGACCCGCAACAGGCTGGTGAGGGAGAAAGAGTATTATATGGGCCGCATTGATGAGGACAGGCGAAAGCTTGAGGAGCTGCGGACCAGCAATGATAATCTTGAGAAATTTGCGCGTGAGCAGTATCACATGAAGAAGCCTGACGAGGACCTGTTTATCATTGTGACACCGGAGCAGGAGAGGAAGATTAGACGTGAAAGGAAGATATCCAAAACGCCGAAGCCCGCTAAAGAGCGGGCTCCGAAAGGCAACAACCGATAGTCGTTACTTTGTCTTTTCTGCCTGGTATTTGGCATTCAGCCCTGCTGTCACCTCAGCTGTAATATCAAGAGTGGTATCCGATAAAAGAATAGGTCCGGGGAACTGTTTAGCAAGGATATACTGATAGTTATGTGTCTTGTTGAACTCGGCAAGATACTGATTGATATATTCAAGTACCTGGCGCTGAGCCACGAGGCTCTCCTCATTCAGGTTATATGCCATCTCATCACGCAGTGAAAGAAGCGTCTGCTGTTGCTGTGAAAGTGTCTGCTCCATTTCGGCAGCCGTGGCCCTGGTGATAAGACCTTTCTGAGCCTTGGTCTGGTAATCCCTTACATCGCGGTCAAAAGCCTGCGATTTGGCAGTCAGTTCAGCCTCTGAGTTTTTCTGCTTATCCTGCAGCTTTATCGACAGGTCGTCAGCCATGTTGAAGTTGGCAATGACTGAGTCGAGCTCGACATAAACGATGCCCTTTGTCTCAGCCGACTGAATTTCTGATTTGACTGCACCGTCTTTCTTGCAGCCTGAAGCGAGCAGCACTCCTATGGCTGTCACAGCCGATACTAACAGAATGTTCTTTACAAAATATGACTTGTCCATTTTCCGGATTTGATTATGGTTTTACAATACAATTGCACAAACATACACAAATTTTAAATATAAAAGATTGCCGGAGATAAGGCCGTAGTGGCTGAGTGAAGAAAGGGCTCAGAATTCAGGACACGGTATGGCGTGAACCTTGCGGCTGCGCACGTCGGAAGAAGTGAAGGTATAGATGAGAGATATCTCGTATGCACCGCCGGTGGAGGTTAGGAGATTGGAGATTGTAAAGTCATAACTGAAGCCTATGTTAACCTGGTCAGTCTTGATGCCCACGAGGCCTATGACCGCATCACCTGCCTGCGAGGTAACGAAGGGAATACCCCTGTACCACAGGCCGAATACCATGGGGTCTTTAAAATAATAAACTCCTACGTCAGACTGGTAGAACTTACCCTGAAACATGACATTGGCCGCCACTGACATGACCTCAGTAAGTTTCTTCCTGAGACGTCCCCTGCTGATGATCTGGAAACCGCCGAAGAAATCCACCTTTATCGGTATTGAAGAATCTTCTCCCCAGAAGGAGGTCCTGGGTTTCAGCAGGTGGTCAACCGAAAAACCAGCCCATGTCTTGGGGCTGTATATAAGCGCTGACGCGGTAAAATCGACATCAGCAACATTGTCAAACGGAGGAGGAGTTATGGGAGGAAGAGTGCCGCCGGTGGTTATCTGACTGTTCCATATCAGTTTAGCAATGTCAAGACCCAGGTAGGTGAATTTGAAGTTAATGCCAGGCCTTATATGCCATTCGTCATTTATCTGGAAGTCGTAAGAATAGAGCAGCCCGATATTGGTCGTGCTCAGGTTACCCGAGCCTGCCACGTCATAGGTAGCCAGTAATCCGATGCCTGAGTTGAAGTTGGGAACCGCCTTGTCAAAGGAGACGCTGTAAGTATGGAATACACCGGGAATAGCGGGCCACTGGTTTCTCCAGTTAAGGACAAAACGATAATCTTCCGTTGCGCCCGCAAACGAGGGAGCCAGATAAAGTTGGTTGGCATAGAACTGAGAGAACTGTGGGTCCTGGCCTTTTATGACAACAGATGTAAGTAAGAGTAAACCGATAAGGTATTTAGTTCTTGCTGACAATCTGACTCCTATTTAATTCATTACGAAAGTAGCTATTTACTAAGTAATCAACAAACCGGCTATGCCAGTTTAATTAACAAAATGGTAAAGCAGTTTTGAAGATATCAACAACATAATTTTTAAATTACTGTAATTCAATATTTTAATAAGGTGACATCCCCTGACATCACAATCGACTGACCGTTTCTCCAGGAGCCCCTGGCCTTCCATATGTATACTCCGGGGCTGCACAGCTGGCCGTTGTAGTAGCCATCCCATCCCATGTTTAGGTCATCGCTTTCAAACACCAGCATTCCCTGTTTGCTGTAGATTTTTAGATTACAGGAGTTGACCCCGGAAGAGACTGCGTGGAAGACCTGGTTAGCCTCATCGCTTCTCTGGCTGTAATATCCTCCTGAAGGGCCTCCGGTGTTGGGTACAAATACATTAGGGAACCTCAGATACGTACCTGAATCGGTGAAAGCGTCGGCAAGAGTCAGAGAATCAGCACATCCATTCTCCGAGAATGCTATGAGGGTGACGTCATATTTCCCATAACGATCGTATCTGTGTGAGGGTTCAAACAGTCCCGACGATATTTCATCACCGAAATCCCAAAGGTACTGTGTGGCTCCCACTGAGAGGTTTTTGAACAGAACCTGGCCGTCAGTGATTGAGACGTCTGTCTCAGGTATTTCAAATGCCGCATCAGGTACCGGCCATACTTCGACCGCGGTTGATGTAACAGATGTATGTCCTTTTGCGTCAGTAAGAGTCAGCTTCACCGTGTAGTTACCGGGCAGGTCATATATATAGTCTGTCTCGGTTTCAGCAGATGTTCCGCCGTCGCCAAAGCTCCATAGCGCATGAAAAGAGCCTGATGTCGTATTGCGGAAACTTACCCTCAGTGGTACGCACCCTGATGTCTCAGATGTTTCAATGACCGGTACCGGAATGCTGTGGTCTCTCAGGGTGATATTATTTTCACCGGCCTGTCCGGCAACTTTTAATGATGCATCCCCGGGTTGTCCTGATATCTTAATGACATTATTCCTTACTGCAGACCGGGGCTCGCCGCCGGAGCTTCTTTTTACCGTTGCAACAGCCGCCGAAGCGGTGTTACCGGCAGCAACAGTCTTGCCGTCGGTAACCGTGACATCCGTTGCAGGAAGTTTGTCTGCCGCGAAGGTCATTTCTGCCTGCGGCAGTGTGTCATTGGTAACAGGCTCCTGCTTTAATTCATTTGAGCGGGAAAAGATGAGAATACCTGCTGCCAGGGTTAAAGCTGCGGCTACAGTGAGGTAATACAGGTTGAACCTGGCGGGATTGAACCTGAAGAATTCCCTGCGTTCAAGACGGCTCATAAACTGTCCTGTCAGGTCTCCTCCGGGCACCATCTCTGACCCTTCCAGCTTATGCCGGAACAGGTTTTCAAGGTTAATATCTCTTTCTTCCTCTGCCATTACCTTTTCAGGTATAATTCTTTTTCATCTTAGCCAGATCTTCCAGCTTCTTTCTTAAAACGGCTCTTGCTCTGCTGTACTGCGACTTGGAGGTGTTCACGTCTATTTTCAGCATTTCAGCTATCTCATGGTGTTTATAACCTTCAATTGTATAAAGGTTAAATACCGTCCTGTAACCTGGTGAGAGTTCACCGAGGACCCTGTAAAGATCCTCCGCGGTATAAAAGTCCTCCTCAAACCCTCCTGTACCTGTCTCCACCGTCATATAGTCATCAATATCTATATGGTGCTTATGACGCAGGTTCTTATGATAGTAAGTGATTGCGGTATTCACAGTCACTTTTCTGAGCCAACCTTTGAAAGAACCCGTTCCGGCATATTCCTTTATATTAAAAAATATCTTCAGAAACGCCTCCTGCAGCATGTCTTCGGCTTCAGGCCTGTCAGTAGCATACCTGCTGCATATACCCAGCAGGAAGCCGGAGTGCTGTTTCCATAGCAACTGCTGTGCCACTCGGTTGTGTCTGATGCAGCCCTCAATAATTTGCTGTTCACTCATCATCAACCCCGGACATTAACAAGACATAACGATATTTTAAATGGTTGCACAGTCTCAGTTTTTTTTAAAGTTGTGAAAAAATGCATTAAATCATGTCATTAAGATGATAAACGTCATTTATAACCCGGATTAACCGGGTTATTTTGTTTATTATTTTAAACGTACAGGAGAAATGTCAGGTTTCATAAATTCCTATTTATTTATATTTGGGCGCTTTTAATTAAACTTATATAACATGTTCAATAAACTGATTGCATCAATCCTCCCCTATTTCCCAAAGAAATTTATCTGGATCTTTTCGCATGCCTACATCTCCGGTGAGACAATGGAAGACGCGATGAAGGCCTCGAAAGAGCTGAATGCACAGGGCATCACTGTGACCCTGGATGTACTGGGAGAATTCATTAAGACCCTTGATGAGGCAGAGGAGAATAAACAGGAGTATCTTACGCTGATAGATGAGACTCAGAAACAGGGCATAAAGGGCAACTATTCCCTGAAACCCACCAGCTTCGGTCTTCTGATTGACCAGGAAGCCTGTTATGGGCAGATGAGAGAGATAGTGGCAAAAACAGCCTCTTATAACAACTTCTGCCGGGTAGACATGGAAGACTCACCGTGTACCGATATGGAGATATCACTTTACAGGCGTCTGCATGCAGAATTCCCGAAAAACGTAGGACTGGTTCTTCAGGCATATCTCAAAAGGACATACGGCGATCTTGAGAAGATGCTTGATATAAACACCCCTGAGATACCCTCCAATTACAGGCTGTGCAAGGGCATATATGTTGAATCTCCCGTCATAGCATTTATTAAATATAAAGAGATCAACCAGCATTATCTTGAGGATCTGGAGTTTATGTTTATAAACAAGATCTTTGTTGGCATAGCCACCCATGATAAGCCCCTTGTTGAGGGAGCTTATGAGCTCATCAGTAAATACAATGTTCCGAAGAACATGTACGAGTTCCAGATGCTTTATGGTGTCAC
>DATKUS010000191.1:0-8107 GCA_035530535.1 Bacteroidales bacterium | reverse complement strand
AGCAAAACTTAAAATGAAAAGCAAACAAACAATACAACCTGAAGTTGAAAAGACAAATGGCCAGGAACAGGTCTCTGGTGCCGAGGCTCTTCTGAAATGCCTTATCGAGGAAGGAGTGGATACTATATTCGGTTATCCCGGTGGTGCAATCATGCCTGTTTATGATAAACTTCTTGATTATGAGGAAAAACTCCGGCATATTCTCACGCGGCATGAGCAGGGAGCGGCACACGCAGCCCAGGCTTATGCAATGGTGACCGGCAAACCCGGAGTATGCTTTGCCACCTCCGGACCGGGGGCAACAAACCTTGTAACAGGTATCGCAAATGCCTTTCTCGATTCCGTACCAGTCGTTTTCATAACTGCCCAGGTAGTATCGGGACTGATAGGAACCGATGCATTCCAGGAGACAGACATCCTGGGAGTATCAATGCCAGTTACCAAATGGAACTGTCAGGTAAAAAGGCCGGAGGATATACCCGACACGATTGCCAAGGCATTTTATATTGCGAAGTCAGGCCGCCCCGGACCGGTACTGGTAGATATTTCAAAGGATGCACAGATTGATAAACTCAGCTTCAGATATAAGAAATGTAAATATCTGAGAAGCTATAATCCCCGGATACCATTGCATACCAGGGAGATAGAATCAGCTGCCATCATGATCAATCATGCTGAGAAACCGCTGATTCTTGCCGGACACGGAGTACTTCTTTCAGGTGCAGAGAGTGAACTTAAAAAATTTGCAGAGAAAACAGGGATCCCCGTTGCCCTTACCCTGCTTGGACTTTCAGCATTCCCCTACGGGCATAGATTGTATACCGGGATGCTTGGAATGCATGGGAACCTGGGACCTAATCTCCTTACAAATCAGGCTGATCTGATAATTGCAATAGGAATGCGTTTTGATGACCGTGTTACCGGTAACCTCAAGAAGTATGCAAAAAATGCCAGGATAATCCATATTGAGATCGATGAAGCTGAAATCAATAAAAATGTGCAGGTTGACCTTGAAATCAATAATGACGCCGGGGAGGTACTGCGCAACCTGATACCCCTTGTTAAAGAAAACTCCTTTGAAAAATGGATCCGGGAGTTCAGGATCTGTGATAAAAAAGAATATGAGGAAGTTATCCAACCTGAAATACTCCCCGATTCCGGTGAGTTGAGGATGGGTGAAGTTGTCAGACTCGTATCTGACCTGACAGACAGCGATGCAATAATTGTCACTGATGTCGGGCAGAACCAGATGTCCACAGCCAGGTATTACAAATTCAAAATACCCAACAGCCTGGTGACTTCAGGCGGCATGGGAACCATGGGTTTTGGTCTTCCCGCATCAATAGGCGCAAAACTGGGAAGGCCTGACAAACAGGTGGTTGTCTTCCTTGGCGACGGCGGATTCCAGATGACGATCCAGGAACTGGGAACTATCCTCCAGTACCGGATCCCCATTAAGATAATTATTCTCAATAACAGCTACCTGGGAATGGTGCGGCAATGGCAGGAAATGTTCTACCGGAAACGGTATGCCTCTACCGCATTAGTGAATCCTGATTTCCTGAAAATCGCCGAAGGATATAAAATTCCATCAAAGAGAGTTACTGAAAGAATTGATCTTGAAAAAACAATCAGCGAGATGCTTAAAGCTGAGGGCCCTTTTCTTCTTGATGTCACCATTAGCAAGGAGGCAAACGTTCTTCCCATGGTTGAACCAGGCTCATCAGTTTCTGAAGTAAGACTAATTTATTAAAACCGGAGAAACTATGAACCAGGAATATACTTTATCGCTTTTTACCGAGAATCACATCGGGATTCTGAACCAGATAACAATTATCCTTACCCGAAGGCAGATTAATATAGAAAGTATAACGGCCTCTGAATCTGCTGTTAAGGGCGTACATATGTGGACTCTGGTAGTTATTACTTCTCCTGAGATGGTGAGAAAAGTTGCCCGCCAGATGGAAAAGCTTGTTGATGTTCTGAAAGTCTTTGTACACACCTCTGATGAGATAATATACCAGGAAATTGCTTTGTATAAAGTCACAACGAATGGATTAATGTCGGGAAATATTATAGATCACGTTGTGCGTGTGCATAATGGCCGCATTCTGGAAGTATCGCCGGAGTATATGGTAATCGAAAAGACAGGCCATAAATCAGAAATAACTGAATTGCTCAACCAGCTTGAGCCTCATGGGGTCCTGCAGTTTGTAAGATCAGGACGGGTGGCTGTCACCATGCAGGTGAAAGAGCTAAATGCTTATCTGAAAGAGATGGATGAAGCAAAACGTTTTATGTCTGAAGACATTGAGAATTATAATTAAGAAATAATACTAATCAAATAATCAAAAGACATGGCAAAAATCAATTTTGGTGGTGTTGTGGAAAATGTAGTCACAAGGGATGAATTTCCACTTGAAAAAGCCCTTGAAGTTCTGAAAAATGAAATAATAGCCGTAATAGGGTATGGCGTCCAGGGGCCCGGACAGTCTCTAAACCTAAAGGATAATGGTTTTAATGTCATTGTCGGTCAGAGAAAAAATTCACCATCATGGGGAAAAGCCCTTAAAGACGGATGGGTTGAAGGAAAAGATCTTTTCGAAATTGAAGAAGCATGCAAAAGAGGTACAATAATTCAGTATCTGCTTTCTGATGCCGGACAGATTGCATCATGGCCTGTAGTAAAAAAGCACCTCACAAAAGGAAAGGCTCTCTACTTTTCGCATGGCTTCGGCATCACATTCAATGATCAGACAGCCATTGTTCCGCCTGCCGATATCGACGTGATCCTTGTTGCACCAAAGGGTTCGGGGACTTCATTGCGAAGCCTTTTCCTTAAAGGGAAAGGCCTCAATTCAAGCTATGCGGTATACCAGGATGCAACAGGGAAGGCCAGGGAAAGGGTATTTGCCCTTGGCATTGGTGTCGGTTCCGGTTATCTCTTTGAAACCGACTTTAAGAAAGAAGTTTACAGCGACCTGACAGGGGAAAGAGGCGTTCTTATGGGGGCCATCGCAGGCATCATGGAAGCACAGTATAACCTGCTACGGAAAAAAGGTCACTCCCCTTCCGAAGCATTTAATGAAACAGTGGAGGAATTATCACAGAGTCTTCTTCCGCTGGTTGCGGAAAACGGAATGGATTGGATGTATGCAAATTGTTCAACAACAGCACAGAGGGGAGCCCTGGACTGGAAAAACAGGTTCCGTGACGCTGTTGTCCCTGTATTTGACAGGTTATATGAGAGCGTTGTCAGCGGCAATGAAGCCAGGATAACAATTGAAGCCAACAGACAGCCTGATTACCGCGAGAAGCTGACAGCCGAGCTTGATGAACTCCACAATTCAGAAATGTGGCAGGCAGGTGCCGCCGTCAGAAAACTCCGTCCTGAAATTCACTAACCGTAAAAACACTTTCAATGAATGATAAGGTAATTATTTTTGACACCACCCTCAGGGATGGAGAGCAGGTTCCGGGATGCCAGCTGAATACAATTGAGAAAATTGAGGTCGCCCAGGCTCTTGAAGCTCTTGGCGTTGATGTTATTGAGGCAGGATTCCCTGTCTCAAGCCCGGGAGATTTCAGATCCGTGGTTGAGATATCGAAAACAATTTCAAATCCCGTGATCTGTGCATTGACCAGGGCTGTAAAAAAAGATATTGAGGTTGCCGCAGAGGCTCTTCAGTATGCGAAAAGGAAACGTATACATACAGGTATAGGAACTTCCCCCTTTCATATCCTGTACAAGCTCAAAACAACACCTGAAGAGACAATTAAACGAGCTGTTGATGCAGTTAAGTATGCCAGAAAATTTGTTGATGATGTGGAATTTTATGCTGAAGATGCCGGAAGAAGTGAAAACGAATACCTCGCCAGAGTGATCGAGGCTGTGATAAAAGCCGGCGCAACTGTAGTAAATATCCCGGATACAACCGGGTATTGCCTTCCGGAAGAGTATGGTGCAAAGATCAAATATCTGAAGGAGAATGTCCCGAATATCGATAAGGTCATTATTTCAACTCACTGTCATAATGACCTGGGAATGGCAACAGCAAATACCATGATGGGGATCATCAATGGTGCCAGGCAGGTTGAGGTGACAATCAACGGCATAGGCGAAAGAGCTGGAAATACTTCGCTTGAGGAGGTGGCTATGATCATTAAAAGCCACCATAGCCTGAACCTGAGAACTGATATTAACACAAAGCTTATCTTCAGTACCAGCAGGCTTGTGTCTACACTTATGAGCATGCCTGTTCAGGCTAATAAAGCCATTGTGGGCAGGAATGCATTTGCACATTCGTCAGGAATACACCAGGATGGGGTGATCAAGAACAGGGAGAACTATGAGATTATTGACCCCGTGGAGGTTGGCATAAAAGAATCTTCAATTATCCTCACTGCACGCAGCGGGAGAGCTGCTCTTAATCACCGCCTGGAGTTACTGAACCTGAAGTTTGGCAAGGAGGAGCTGGATGAGCTGTATCACCGTTTCCTGATCCTGGCCGATAAAAAGAAAGAGATAAATGATGAGGATATAAGGATCTTGTCAGGAGAGGTCTTTAAAGGAGAAAAAGCCCTTAAACTGGAACATCTCCAGGTCACGTGTGGAAAATCATTAATCCCGGTTGCCACAGTAGGCATAAGAATAAACGGGGAGGTTCATACATCCACAGCATCAGGCAACGGACCAATAGATGCAGCTTTTACTGCTGTCAAACACCTGATAAGCAAAACCGTGCATCTCGAGGAGTTTTTGATACAGGCAATCACCAAGGGCAGTGATGATATTGGTAAGGTCCATATTCAGGTTGAGCACCAGGGTAAAACATACTATGGTTTCTCTGCCAACACTGATATTATTACGGCCTCAGTGGAAGCGTTCATTGACGCTATTGATAAAATTAAGTCAACCAACCAGGGAATTTAAAAGTCATAAAATTGGAAGCCAAAACACTTTTTGATAAGATATGGGATGCTCATGTGGTGAAGCACATAGAGGGTGGCCCCGATGTACTTTATATCGATCAGCACTTTATTCATGAGGTTACCAGCCCCCAGGCTTTTGATGGCCTGAAGAACAGAGGAATACCTGTTTTCAGGCCAAACCGGACTCTTGCTACTGCCGATCATAACATCCCTACGAAGAACCAGGATCAGGAAATAAAGGATGAACGGTCAGCAACCCAGGTGGCAACACTGGTTGAAAACTGCAAAAGTCATGGGATTGAACTCTTTGGCCTTAATCATCCCAAAAATGGAATCGTCCATGTGATTGGCCCTGAGCAAGGCTATACGCGCCCCGGAATGACCATTGTCTGCGGCGACAGCCATACATCAACCCATGGTGCATTCGGAACCGTAGCCTTCGGGATCGGAACAAGTGAGGTCGAAATGGTCCTTGCATCGCAGTGCATCCTGCAGACCAAACCTGAAAAGATGAGGATCACTGTCAACGGTAAACTTCAGAAAGGGGTGACTGCAAAGGATGTCATTATGTACATCATCTCCCGGATCTCATCCGGCGGCGCAACCGGTTATTTTGTGGAATACGCCGGATCTGTCATAAGGGACCTGAGTATGGATGGCCGCATGACAATATGCAATATGAGCATCGAGATGGGTGCACGAGGTGGCCTTATCGCTCCTGACAAAGTGACATTTAAATATATGCAGGGAATTACCTCCTTTCCCGGAGACTTTGATCCGGTAACATCTCTTAAAAGCTGGGAAAAACTGAAAAGCGACCAGGGTGCCACATTCGACCGTGAGCTGGAATTCAACGGTGATTTAATAAGACCTATGATCACATATGGCACAAACCCGGGGATGGGAATGGCAATTGATGATACCATTCCGGAGGTTGAAGGATCAAAAAGCGGGGAATCCTCATCATTCCTTAAATCGCTGGAGTATATGGGTTTCAAGCCGGGGATGAAGATCCTGGGTCACCCTGTGGATTATGTGTTCCTGGGAAGCTGCACAAACGGAAGAATTGAAGACCTGAGAGCATTTGCGGGTTTAGTCCGGGGAAGAAAGAAGGCCCCGAATATAACCGCACTGATCGTACCTGGATCTAAAATGGTTGAACAACAGGCAATTAATGAAGGCCTGGCAGATATTCTAAAAGATGCTGGATTTGAGCTTAGACAACCCGGATGTTCTTCATGTCTTTCAATGAATGAAGATAAAATCCCTCCGGGTAAATATGCAGTATCCACCTCGAACAGGAACTTTGAGGGAAGACAGGGCCCGGGGGCAAGAACACTGCTTGCCAGCCCCCTCACTGCTGCTGCTGCTGCTATTACCGGAAGAATAGCTGATCCCCTGGATTTTATTAACTGATAAATTTAAAAATACTACCACCGATGACCAAAGTCAGATTCGATATCCTAACATCAACATGTATCCCTCTGCCACTTGAAAACGTTGATACTGACCAGATTATCCCGGCAAGATTCCTGAGTGCCACATCAAGGGAAGGTTTTGGCGAGAACCTGTTTCGCGACTGGAGGTTCGATAAAACAGGGGTAAAAAATATGGATTTCACCCTGAACAACTCTGAATACAACGGAAAGATCCTTGTCTCAGGTAAGAATTTCGGATGCGGCTCCAGCAGGGAACATGCTGTATGGGCGATTTATGACTATGGTTTCAGAGCGGTGGTTTCGAGCTTTTTTGGAGATATATTTAAGAATAATGCTCTCAATAATGGGCTTCTGCCTGTAGTGATATCAGAAAAACTGTTGGCTGATCTCCTGGCATGTGTTAAGGAGACACCGAAAACTATGCTGAAGATAGATCTTCAGCAACAACTGTTTATGGTACCCGCCATGGGAGTATCTGTAGTGTTTGACATAAATTCATATAAGAAGGAGTGTCTGCTGATAGGTCTGGATGATATCGATTACCTTCTTGGTATTCAGAAACATATAACAGACCATGAAATAAAAACAGGCAGTGATGAAGATCGAAATAACTGATACAACCCTCAGGGATGGAGAACAGACTCAGGGCGTTTCTTATACGCCGCTTGAAAAGTTACACATTGCAACACTCCTTCTCAAAGATGTGAAAGTTGATCACCTTGAAGTGGCTTCCGCCAGGGTCTCCTCCGGAGAATTTGAAGCCATCCGTAAGATCACCGGATGGGCAGCTCAGAATGACCTTCTTGGAAAGATTGAGGTTCTGGGATTTGTGGACGGGGGTCAGTCTCTTAACTGGATCAATAATGCCGGCTGCAAAGTGATTAACCTTCTCTGCAAAGGATCGCGGCGCCACCTCGAAAAACAACTGCGCAAATCGCCTGATCAGCATGTAAGAGATATCAGGGCAATAATCGCTGAAGCCGGGTCACTGGAAATGCAGGTCAATATCTACCTCGAAGACTGGTCGAGCGGAATGATCCACTCTGAAGATTATGTTTATTATATGATTGATTCATTGAAAGATGAAAATATAATAAGGTTTATGCTTCCCGACACCCTCGGGATACTCGACCCGGATCAGACTTATAATTTCTGTAAAAGGATGAGGGAAAAATATCCTCAGTTAACTTTTGATTTTCATGCACATAATGATTATGATCTGGCTGTTGCCAATGTCTTCTCTGCTGTCAGGGCCGGTATACGGGGAATTCATACAACGGTGAATGGACTTGGAGAGCGAGCCGGGAATGCGCCCCTGTCAAGTGTCATCGCTGTGTTGCGTGACCAGCTTAAAGCCGAGACAGGGGTAAACGAGTTTGAGATAATCAGGGTCAGCAAGATAGTGGAAACATTCAGCGGCATCCGGATACCTGTTAATAAACCGGTTATCGGAGAGAATGTTTTTACGCAGACATCAGGCATTCATGCTGACGGTGACACTAAGGATAACCTGTACTTTAACAACCTTCTCCCGGAACGCTTCGGAAGAAAAAGAAAATATGCCCTGGGGAAACAGTCAGGTAAGGCAACGATCAGGAAGAACCTCGAAGAATATGGCATGTTTCTCAATGCAGAATCACTTGAAAAAGTAACGCAGAGAGTCATTGAACTGGGTGATAAAAAGGAAAATGTGACTTCCGAAGATCTGCCTTTCATTATATCAGATGTACTTGGTG
>DATKUS010000190.1:0-28371 GCA_035530535.1 Bacteroidales bacterium | reverse complement strand
TGGCTACACCTTCCCTGTTTGTGCGTGTCCTCTCTACAGTAAGGAGGTTGCTTTCCTGTTTTGCTGTAAAATTGCCCCCGAAGCCACCCATTCTCTGACCCTGACCCTGTTCTGCTGTCTGGCCCGTGTTGCTCTTCTCTGCATTATATGCCCATGTACCTGAGAAATTAGCCTTTGAACCCTGTCCATACACGTTCATCGTCATAAAGGTAACCGTCATAATAGCTGCCAGTGTTGCAATCCGACTTTTTCTTGATCTTTTTTCCATATACTTTATTTAATTTGGTTGATAACTAAACATATAGACAATATAGCTAAAGGATTCATTCCATTTTAATAGTAATCTTTTAAACATGTTTTGATTTTGCTCCGGCATGATATTTGAACCCTCTCAGACAGTAAACCCACCTGCCATGAAAGCGATTGCTTTGCCAATAAGATTTGTCCTGATTTTAATTTTCGTAACACTGGTATTCAGCGGATGCGAAAAGGAACCCTTTTACAGTGAGTACGCCGGTATATATGGAACCTGGACCATCAGGAACATCTCCGGTGGTTTCTCGGGCGCAGGATTCGAACCGGATTTCGACATCCTGGTAATAACCAGCAGGATGCAGTTTTCCATTTATCGCAATGACACTCTTCTTGCAGATGGTAAAATAGAGATCATCGAGCAGACATCTGATAATTTAAGAGTCCTTTTTAAATCAAAGGATGATTTCGGACACATGTTTACAGGCCTGGAGAAGGAAATAAGACTGGGAAATGATACTTTGATTCTGAATGACGGTTGCTGTGATATGTACTCATATTTTTTTGTCCGCAGTGAGGTCTATGCCGACGAAAAATATATTCAGGTCGATAAAACCTTCGATATCCTTGATGTAGCAACTTACAACACGGGATTCAACAGGTATTATACTTCCCTGTTCTTTCAAAACGAAGAACTGGGATTCATCACATGTTATGAAGGTTCTATATTGAAAACCAGTGACGGCGGCAGGACCTGGAATGAGGTAGAAACAAACAATACCATGCCTCTTTATGATATTTCCTTTATCGATTCGAACACCGGTTTTGCAGTGGGAGGGATAAGCTCCTGCGGAGGGACCGGCTGTACCGTACCGGGATACCTGATGCTCAAAACCACAGATGGCGGGGAGACATGGGGAAAAGTGTATTTGCCCTATAGCCCTTCTGAATTCAGATTAATAAAATTTATAAATGAAGATACAGGTTTTGCTTTCGGTAACGGTGTCAGACTCAAGACCTCGGACGGCGGCATGACCTGGACCGGATTCAGTATTGAAGGCATCAAATACGTATATGATCTGTTCTTTCTGGATGACAATACAGGTTTTTTAACAGGCATACAGGGTCAGCTGTTAAAAACCTCAGACGGAGGTGAGACCTGGCAGGACATGAGCCTGGAAACAAATGATCAGCTTTATACAGTGATGTTTCTGAATGAACAGACAGGCTATATAGGTAATGGGAATAGCCTTATCAAAACCACTGACGGCGGACTGTCATGGAGCACCGAGGAAAATTCGCCGTCAGGGGTAGTAAAAATGAATTTCACCTCTGAAACAAATGGTGTGGTATTTGGCACCAGGACTTATGCAAGCAGCAAATGGGATGTCTGGGATTCGAAGATCAACCTGCTTATAGACGGCAAATGGTACGGCGACAACAGGGTCAAATTCCACGGTACTCCATTTATACTTGACCCAAAGCATTTCTTTACAATTAACGGAAACGAGGAGATATCTGTAATTAAGGTAACGAACTGATCAGATCCTTGTACTGATGCGTTGAGGTGATCTGTTAATAAGCATCATGCTGATGCTGAAGACACAGGCATTACTGTTTATCCTATAACCTTACTCTTCTTTCCGGAATCATGGCCGTTGGGCTCATTATGGTCAGCTTCCCCTCCAATGATTTCCAGGCATAAAGTAAATTACAGGCTGAAAGACAGATCATTAATAATTATTATTAACTTTCCTTCTTGGGGTAATGTTAAGCCTGACGCCTGGTCTGCGGAACTGCACGGCATAACAGGAAATATAAGTTTAAAGAGGAGACAATCAATATGAAAATCGAACCCACGGGGCAGGTATCAGCTGAAGCATTTGCTGAGCTCGAACGGAGTGTTTATGCGGCGCTGGAAACATATTCCAATGTGCATCGCGGCAGCGGGCACAACTCCCTGGTAACAACCCACCTGTATGAACATTCCCGGAAGGTCGTCCTGGAATACCTGGGACTGAACAGGAGAAGATACACGGTCGTTTTCTGCACCCCTGCAAGGGCAGCAGCTCTGGAGGCACAGCTTAAATCTGGAAGTTATCATATCGTGTCCAGTAGCGACATTGGTCTGCCCCTGGGAGTGACAGCACTGGCTGTCCTGAAGAAGTCATTGCCACGAGGCACTCCCTTCCAGGCAGGAGGGGGTACCACGCGCCTTGTCTCACGGGAATGGGTGATATGGGCCTCAGCACCTGACAGGCTGGAGGCAGGCACCCCGGCCATCATCAATGTCATCGCCTTTGCCAGGGCATTGCAGCTTGTACACCGTTTCGGGAAAAATGTTTTCCGTGAAATCTCTCCGGAGATACTTACGGGCAGGGACATTCTGTACAACGATGCCCTGAAACAATACCCCGGGAAGGAGTTGCTGGATGCTCTGCGGCAGACGCTGATAGGCAGGGATGTTCAGGTGCCGACGGCGGAGGGACTGAAACAGTATATTAACCTTGACAACAGCGCCAGCACCCGGACTTTTACCCCCGTCTGGGAGGCAGTTTGCCGTACATGGCGCCAGCCGGAGAAGGTAAGACAGGAGATAACGGAGGAAGCACGGTCTCTCTGTTCCGCGATGCTGGGAGCACCGCGTGATGACTATGATGTGATCTTTACCACCAACACCACCGAGGCCATCAGCATGGCCGCCGACAGCATGAGCCGTGAGCCCGCCGGGGATACTGAGCCTGTGATGCTGATCACACTCCTGGAACACTCCTCCAATGACCTGCCGTGGCGCACAGCTTCACCCCATCCCCCGATAAGACTGTCAATAGACAGTGAGGGCTTTTTAGATATGAATGAGCTGGAGACGGTGCTGTGCGCTTACAATCGCGACGGTCAGCACGGGAACCAACGCATAACTTTGGTGGCCGTCAGCGGCGCCTCTAATGTCCTGGGAGTGTTCAACGATCTTGCGGAGATCAGCCGTATTGTTCATAGCTACGGTGCACGACTGCTGGTTGATGCTGCACAGATGGCTGCTCACCGTACGGTTGCCATGGCAGAGTGGGGGATAGACTATCTGGCCCTCTCGGCACATAAGATCTATGCACCCTTCGGCAGCGGCCTCCTTGCTGTCAGAAAGGGACTACTTCGTTTCACTCCTGACGAAAGCGAGCTGTTACGGTCGTCAGGTGAAGAGAACACTGCAGGTATCGCGGCACTGGGCAAGGCTATCGTGCTACTGCAACGTGCAGGCATGGATAACATCAGGGAGGAAGAAGAGGCGCTGACTGCCAGGGCGCTGCGAGGGCTGAAAACCATTGACGGCCTGCAGGTTTACGGGGTAAAGGAGCCTGAATCAGCCGGGTTTGCACGTAAGGGAGGAGTCATTGTCTTTGCACTCAGGGGCCTCATGGCAGACAGGCTGGCAAAGGCACTGGCGGAGCAGGGGGGCATCGGGACGCGGTTCGGGTGTCACTGCGCCCATATCCTTATCAAACATCTTGTGGGCGTTTCTCCCGGGCTGGAACGTTTTCAGCGCATAATTGTGACCCTCATCCCCACGATAAAACTTCCCGGCCTCCTGAGGGTAAGTATCGGGATTGAGAACAGCGAAGAGGATGTTGACGAATTGATACGGGTGCTGCGGAAGATTGCACTGAAGCAGGGATGTTCAAAGGAGAGTCAGGCTGGCGATGCAGAGGATAGAAAACACATCATAAAGTCGGCGGATGTGCGAAAGCAGATAGGCGATTTTGTCATCGCTGCTGAAAAGAGAGTCTTTGACCCGGTTGACAGTATGCCCGCAGGAGATAAAGTGACGGCTGTAGTTGCAGGGTAAGCAGTACTGTCATGGGAGTGAATTTATCGGCAATGAAGGGGTGAGGCAGAATTGCATGCAGTGCTCATTATTTACTAAAACTTCATATAATTTGGAAAAAAGTGAATATATTTTCAAGTTGGCAGTAATATTATGAAGACAGCACTTTACATATTGACAATCTTATTGGCTGAACAAATATTGAAGATTTCGGTTTTATGCACATACAAACTATTTATCAGGGCGACACCTCACTTTATTTCAAAGTATCAATAAATGAATAGAATGAATCCTAAGGTTGATGTATTTTTAGGTAAAGCCAAAAAGTGGCAGGAAGAAATGGAAAAATTGAGAATGATCATTCTTGACTGTCAGCTGACCGAAGAATTGAAGTGGGGCTTTCCTTGTTACACGTTTCAGAAAAGTAACATAGTTTTAGTACAAGTATTTAAAGAATACTGTGCGCTTTTGTTTTTCAAAGGTGCTTTGTTAAAAGATGCCAATGGTATTCTGTTCAAAATTGGGAAAAATACGCAGGCGGGGCGTCAGATCCGGTTCACCAGTGTTCGGGAAATAGGTGAGACGGGAACCATCTTGAAAGCCTATATTTATGAAGCCATTGAAGTGGAAAAAGCCGGTTTGAAAGTGAATTTTAAAAAGACGCCGGAATTCATCATTCCTGAAGAAGTTCAAAATAAATTAGATGAAATCCCAGCCTTGAAAACTGCTTTTTATGCATTGACGCCAGGACGGCAAAGAGCATACATTCTTTATTTTTCTGCACCCAAACAATCCAAAACCCGGGAGTCAAGGGTTGAAAAATGTATGCAGCAAATCCTCAATGGAAAGGGATTAAATGATCGGCAGGAAAAGGCTATTTTATTCATAAAAGAAAAAGGTAAAATTTCGAATAGCGATTATCAGGAGCTAAACAATGTATCAAAAGCTACAGCTACAAGAGATTTATCAGAACTTGTTGAGAAATATGAAATTTTAAGAAGAGCCGGTGACATTGGGGCTGGAACTAATTATGTTTTGATTGGCTCATAATGGGCTCAATTGGCTCATAATGGTGTAAACAGGAACCAGAAGTGCAGTGATTTCGGGAAAATGGACAGCAGTAATTTCGGGAACAATGCTGCAGTGAATGTGAAGTAAAAGTAGGCCCATTTTTTATGTAAGTTCTCATTTACAACCAAAATCTAAAAGCATTTATCTTTAAGATCATATAATAAAATTCTTGTGCTAACACGGACAAAGGTAAGTTGTTTGTCACGGTTTTTGCTTTTGTTCCTGCCCCCATGACAAATTTGTAACCATTTTTACCGCAACCGCGCCAGTGCTCTTAAGAAAATTTGTAACCAGGGACTAATTCTCAATCACTTTGCCACATTGTACCGCGACACTCGCAAAACTCAACCAGCTTTGTACCTGGACTGCTAGAACAAAGAGCGGAAAACCGTACCTTTAACAGATATTTAGAGAAATGGCACCCTTGTTTATTGAAGACAAATCTTTTGAAAAAGAAGACTTCAAAGTAAATGCCTTGGCAAAAGGTGAATATGACAATTGCCGGTTTATCAACTGTGACTTCTATAATGCTGACCTCTCTGAAATTGTATTCTCTGAATGCCTGTTTTCCGGTTGTAACCTGAGCCTGGCCAAACTAACAAAAACCGCCTTCCGGGATGCCAGATTTGTCAACTGCAAGATGCTGGGTCTGCAATTTGAAAATTGTAACGCTTTTGGACTCTCCCTCGGATTTGAGAACTGCTCACTCAACCATTCATCATTCTATAAAACCAAAATTAAAAAGACAACCCTCAGAAACACTCAGTTACAGGAAGCAGACTTTACAGAATGTGATCTGACAGGTTCTCTGTTCGATAATTGCGACATGGCGAAAGCCACATTTGAAAATACGGTAATCGAGAAAGCAGACTTCCGGACCTCATACAACTATTCAATAGACCCTGAAATCAACCGGATGAAAAGAGCAAAGTTCTCGTTGAATGGCATTCCGGGCCTCTTAGACAAATACGGTATCGAAATCGAAGAATGAAAATGCTGCTTTAAATTTCTTGAGAAATACTTTAGCTTTTAAAACTACGAAGATGCTGTTTTTGCCGGATTGGTAACGAACTGTCAGCTAACAAATTAAGTAACTAAAACCTGTTTCCACGGTTTTCGTAAATTTGTCTTAAAGGGGTGAAGAACCCATTAAGCTCTTCTGGTTCTTTTTTTAATAACTTATTGTATATTTAATCATGGCAAAGACAAACCAAATCATTAAGCAGAAGATTGCGGTACTTGGTGCAGGACACGGAGGATTGGCAATGGCTGGTCACCTGGCTTTAATGGGTCATACGGTGAACCTGTTTAACCGCGGTGAAGAGAGGCTCTGGGGAGTCAGATCGTCAGGCACCATAGAAGTGATCGGAGAAGCCGAAGGCTTTGGCAAAGTCAATATGGCAACAACATCCATGAAAGAAGCCATAAAGGGTATAGAGCTAATCATGGTGGTGGTGCCGGCCAACGGTCACAAATGGATAGCGGAACAAATAGCCCCTCACCTGGTGGATGGCCAGATCATTGTTCTTCACCCCGGAAGGACATTTGGCGCACTGGAGTTCAAACAGGTACTCTCAGCCAATAATGTAACTGCTGATGTCATTGTCTGCGAAGCACAGACCTTTATTTATGCCTCGCGCGCTACCGGACCCTCCCAAGTGAGAATTTTCAGGATAAAAAACTCAATTCCTGTGGCCTCGGTAAGAGCTCATCTTATCCCGAAGGTCATAAAGAAAATGCGCCAGTTCTATCCTCAGTTCGTCCCGGGCGATAATATCCTTAAAACAAGTTTTGAAAATATCGGAAGCGTCTTTCACCCTGCCCTGTGTATTTTGAATGCCGGATGGATAGAACATGACATCGATTTTCAGTTCTATCATGAAGGAGCCTCGAGGTCAGTCACTAACGTTCTGGAAAAAATTGACGAAGAGCGTGTTGCCGTGGCTGAAGCCCTGGGCATCAGGGCAATTACCGCCAGGCAATGGCTGTATATGGCTTACAGCTCTGCCGGTAAGACCCTGTTTGAAGCTATGAGGAAAAATCCTGGTTACCGTGGCATCAACGCACCCAAGACATTGAAAATGAGATATCTGGAGGAAGATATCCCTTACAGTCTTGTCCCCATTGCTTCCGTGGGAAGGATGTTCAAGGTGAAGACTCCCACCATTAATTCATTGATTCAGCTTGGATCACAGATCAACGCATGCAACTACTGGTCAATCGGAAGAACGGTGGAAAGTCTCGGTATATCAGGAATGAGTATGAGAGACCTGCGATTACTGGCAATTGGTGAACCTATACAAGGATCATGAAGACTATAATTGGCGCTGCCATCGGCAGCTGTGTTCATGTAGGCGGATTGTACCATTTCCTGAAGCTGGCGGAGGCGGAAGGCTATAAAGCAGCTTCCTATGGCCCGGCCGTACCGGTAAAAAGGCTGGTAAAGATCATACAGGAGGTGAAGCCCGATGTGACAGCACTGAGCTACCGGCTGACACCTGAAGCTGCTGCAGATCTTTTCGGGGAGCTGAAAAGAGAACTTGCCGGAGCGGGCCTTGAAAAGACAAGGATGATCTTCGGAGGAACGCCACCAGTGGCGCTGGTGGCCGAAAAATCAGGTTTATTCGAAAAGATATTCAATGGAACGGAAAGCACGGAGGATGTAAAACAATATCTCAGGGGTGGCCGGGGAACTGATCCCGGTAATGTTGTCACCAATACCCTGGTTGAAAGAATAAATCAGAAATACCCGTATCCTCTGATACGTCATCATTTTGGCCGTCCATCGCTTAAAGAGACAATCGAAGGAGTAAAAAAGATCTCTGAATCATGTCTCCTCGATGTTCTTTCCCTCGGACCAGACCAGAATGCCCAGGAACATTTCTTCCATCCTGAGGAAATGGATCACAGTCAGGATGGGGCAGGAGGGGTTCCTGTCAGGAAGCCTGAAGACCTGGAGGCAATATTCCAGGCCTCGAGATGCGGAAACTACCCGCTGGTAAGATGTTATGCCGGCACGCGTGAACTGATGAAATGGGCAGAGATGAGTGTCAGAACCATTAACAATGCCTGGGCTGCCATACCCTTATGCTGGTACAGTATAATTGACGGACGGTCTAAAAGGTCAATTGCCGATGCCATCCGTGAACACCAGAAAGTTATGCAGTGGTACGCCGGAAAAGGAATCCCGGTTGAAGTAAATGAATCACATCAGTGGAGTTTACGCGATGCCCATGACTCTCTGGCGGTGGCAATGGCATTTCTTGCAGCCTATAACGCAAAAAAGGCAGGAGTGAGACATTACGTATCCCAATATATGTTCAATAATCCGCCCGGCACCTCGGCAGAGATGGATATAGCCAAAATGGTTGCTAAAAATGAGCTGATAGAAGGGTTGTCAGACAGTACTTTTACTGTATTCCGCGAGGTGAGGGCCGGCCTGGCACATTTTTCATCATCTTCCTCCTTTGCGCAGGGTCAGCTGGCTGCTTCAGCAGTGATAAGCCTGGCCCTGAAGCCTCATATCTTACATGTGGTAGGCTTCAGCGAAGGTGATCATGCCGTTTTTCCTGATGAACTGATCCAGAGCTGCAATATTGTTCACGGAGTGCTTCACAATACTCTTCACGGAATGCCGGATCTTACAGATAATAAAATAGTTAACGAAAGAAAAACGAACCTCAGGTATGAGGCAGAAATATTGCTTGATGAGTTGAGGAGGAGAGGAGCAGGAGTGAGCGACGATCCCTGGTCAGATCCGAAAGTAATATCGGAAGCTATCGCATCAGGCCTTCTTGATACTCCTCATTTTCAGGGTAACCCTTATCTCTGCGGCGAGATAATAACAAGAGAGATAAACGGAGCCTGGTATGCCATTGACAGGGAAACAGGAGAGCCTGTGACTGAGAAGAGGAGGATTGATAAGTTGAAAGTCGCAAATCGCAAATCGCAAGTCGCAAATTCAAAATCGCAGGGTTGAGCTAATGACATTATGATATAGCAGATACCAGAAAAAAAGAAAGAATGGCAGGTATAGCAGGAATAGCAGGGAGCGCAGCGGAAAAAGTGTCGAAGATGCTTGATATGATGAGTCACAGGGGTAAAGCAGGGAGATCGGTGTTTGAAAGTGACGGAGTTACCATGGGGGTTATATGGAACGAGGTTGAAAAAGAGAGTGTAGAGGGCCACATGGCAGACAACACTGTCGGGTATGAAAATGGTCCCGGCCACTGTGCCAGGGCACAACCCGAAGGAGGAAGCTTCCGTCTTTACCGTGATGAACTTGGTGTGGCCCCTCTTTATTATGGCAGGGATGCAGAAGGAAGGATTTGCTTCGCTTCGGAAGTCAAGGCTCTTATATCCATTACCTCCGACATACATGAAATGCCTCCCGGCAAAATCCTTGAATGGAATGAGTACAGATCACATTTCCTGCTAAGGAATGTGGCAACAACAGGTGATGATCCGGAGAAGATAGCGAATGAGCTTCGCAAGCACCTTGATAATGCTGTGGCAGCCTGTATCAGGTCTGAAGATATGGGTTCCTGGTTGTCCGGCGGGCTGGATTCAAGTACAATTTGTGCTCTGGCTGCCGGTCATATGAGGAAACTAAAGACATTTGCTGCAGGAATAAAGGGTGCACCTGATCTTGAATATGCAAGGGAGGCAGCCCTCCATATCAAATCCGAGCACCATGAAGTAATAGTAACGGTGGATGGAATGATAAAGTCCCTGCCGGAGGTGATATATCACCTGGAATCATTCGATGCACTTCTTGTGAGATCGAGTATTACCAATTTTCTTGTTGCAGAGAGGGCCTCGGAATATGTGTCAGAAGTTTTTTCCGGCGAAGGCGGCGATGAACTCTTTGCAGGGTATGAATACCTGAAATCGATCCCGGAAGCGGACCTGGCAGATGAGCTGCTGAATCTTACCCGAAGCCTTCATAACACTGCTCTTCAAAGAGTTGACCGCAGTGCCTCCGCATTTGGCACTGTTGCTCACGTTGTCTTTACTGATCCGGAAGTAGTGCGTTATGCACTCACAATACCCGTAAAGTATAAAATCGTGGACAGAGTTGAAAAATGGATCCTTAGAAAAGCCATGGAGGGAGCCCTCCCGGACAGGGTACTTAAAAGACCAAAAGCCAAGTTCTGGGAAGGGGCCGGAGTAAAAGAGCTTATATCGGATTACGCTGACGGGCAGATCACGGACAAATCATTTTATCATGAACGAAAACTTCCTGACGGCGGGATTATCAATACTAAGGAAGAACTGCTTTATTACAGGATTTTCAAAGATTGTTTCGGGAGGGACATTGACCTTTCCTGGATGGGACGAACGGGAAGGAGTCCCGTGACCTGATCATGGATAAAAGTCAACATCTATCCTTTTTATTTAAGAAAACCACTTATCAAAGGACAAAAAATTTAACTTAGCGAGACTTTCCAAGTTCATTAACCATAAAAAATAACCACGTGAAAAAGATCATTTTCGTCATGATGACAGCAGGACTTATCCTCGCTTCATGCACTAACAAAAAGGAAGTTAATACGAACCCCTTCTTCTCAGAGTGGAAGACACCCTTCGGCGTGCCTCCCTTTGACCAGATAAAGAATGAGCATTACATGCCGGCGCTCGACTCGGGCATTGCCATAGCCCGGACTGAGGTCAGTGCTGTTGCAAACAGTACCGAAGAACCTACTTTTGAGAACACCATAGCTGCCTATGACAGGGGTGGTGAACTGCTTTCGAAAGTGATGTATGTCTTCGGAGGCCAGACAAGTGCCTGTACCAATGATACCCTCCAGGCCCTGGAAGTGGAGATGGCTCCGAAGGTGTCTGCCTTCAGCGATGAGGTTCTCCTTAATGCAAATCTTTTCCAGCGTATCAAGACAGTTTATGACAATCGCGAAAGTGCTACGCTGACTTCCGAGGAAATGTTTCTCCTTGAGAATCTTTATAAGGACTTTGTGCGCAATGGTGCACTTCTTAATCCTGCAGATCAGGAGACCCTGAAGCAACTGAACCAGGATATATCCGTTATGACAGTTAAATTCAGCCAGAATGTTCTTGCAGAGACCAATGACTTCAAACTTGTCATTGATAATGAGGATGATCTTAAAGGGCTTCCGGATAATGTTATTGCCGGCGCAGCTGAGATGGCAGTAGAATCAGGTAATGAGGGAAAATGGGTCTTCACAACCCAGAAGCCAAGTATGTTGCCGTTCCTGACCTATGATGAAAACCGCGATCTCCGTAGGACTTTGTTTGAAGCCTATAATTCAAAGGGTAACCGCGGTAATGCAACCGACAACAATCAGCTGCTTGCAGATATCGTTCGTCTGCGTGCCGACAGGGCTAAACTGCTTAGTTATAAGTCGCATGCCGACCTTAACCTTGAAAACCGCATGGCAAAGAATCCCGCAAATGTTTTTGCCCTTCTGAATCAGCTCTGGGTACCTGCTCTTAAGGTTGCAGGCGAGGAACGTGAGGAGATGCAGAAGATAATTGACAGGGAAGGCGGCAATTTCCAGCTTGAATCATTTGACTGGTGGTACTATGCCGAGAAACTGCGCAAGGAAAAATATAACCTTGATGACAACGAGTTAAGACCTTATTTCAGCCTTGACAATGTACGCGAAGGAGCATTCATGGTCGCCGAAAAGCTATACGGCATAACATTTACTCCCATAGAGTCCATACCTCTTCCTCATTATGATGCTCAGGCCTTTGAAGTCAAAGAAGCCGACGGCAGTCATCTGGGTGTCCTTTATATGGACTTCTTCCCGCGCGAGAGCAAGAGCCAGGGCGCCTGGTGTGGCGGATACCGTGATCACAGATGGCTGGACGGTAAAGAGATAACCCCTGTTGTCACCACTGTTTTCAACTTTACACCTCCTTCCGGAGATACTCCCCCGCTGCTTAGCTTCGATGAGGTCACCACACTCTTTCATGAATTCGGTCATGCCCTCCAGGGACTCTTTTCGATTAACAGGTATTCAACCACATTCGCACCGATGGATATGGTTGAACTTCCCTCTCAGGTTATGGAACATTGGGCAACAGAGCCTGAAGTACTTAATATGTATGCCAAACATTATCAGACGGGCGAGGTTATTCCTGCCGCAATGGTTGAGAAAATCAAAAACAGCAGCCATTTCAACACCGGATTCGACAATGTTGAGCTCCTGGCAGCATCAATGCTCGATATGGCTTTTTATTCCCTGGAAGCTCCGGTGAATATTGATGTTGAAAAATTCGAGAAGGATTATCTTACAAAGATAGGCCTGATGAAAGAGATAGAACCAAGGTATCACAGCACTTACTTCCTCCATATAGTCGGCGGATATGATGCAGGTTATTATGTTTATACATGGGCAGCAGTGCTTGATAATGATGCTTTTGGAGCTTTCCAGGAAAAAGGCATTTTCGATAAAACTACCGCTGAAGCTTTCCGGAAAGACATCCTTGAACCTATGGGTATCACTGACGGAGAACAGAGCTATATTAAGTTCCGCGGCCGTGAACCGAAAATAGATGCTATACTGAAGAACAGGGGACTAAACTGATCTCTGTTGATATAAAATTTAAGAGCTGCCATCAGGCAGCTCTTTTTTTTAAGTAAATTTATATAAATAAGTAATAAATGAAAATAAATAGTTATATTTGCCTAATAAAATAAACAATAAATCTCTGATAGATGATATTTATAAACTCAAATACTAACCTGATAAATAATTGTAATTCTAACCGGGCGCATCGCGGAAGGTAACGGAGTAAAGGAATAAATAATCGATATACCAATACTAAAGAACCTTCAGGAAGTGAAAGGTTCTTTTTTTTTAATTTAAAATAAATAAAATGGACAAGAGATTTTTACAGGCTGAGGAAGCCATTGAATTTATCAAAGTGACTTTTTCACAGGAATTATGTGAAAGGCTGAAGTTGACTAAAGTTTCATCCCCCATAGCCGTTATTGACGGCACAGGTATAAATGATGATCTGAACGGGGTTGAACGGCCTGTCAGGTTTCCTGTCCGTTCCCTGAACGGCCGTCAGGCTGTGGTAGTGCACTCGCTGGCGAAATGGAAAAGAGTTCGTCTTAAACAGCTTGATGTAAACATCGGTGAAGGCATACTTACAGACATGCGGGCACTGCGTCCGGACGAAGAGTGCGGCCCACTGCACTCAGTGTATGTTGATCAGTGGGACTGGGAAATGCATATTGCTGAAGAACAACGCACTCTTCGGTTCTTGAAACTGACCGTGGAAAAGATCTATGAGTCGCTGAAAACTACTGAGAGAATAGTTTCACTAAGATATCCCGACATAGTTCCGGTATTACCGGAAAAGATAACCTTTATTCATTCCGAAGAATTACTTCAGAAATATCCGGGGCTTACTCCACGCGAGAGGGAGGACCAGGCTGCCCGTGAATACAAGGCCATTTTTATTATTGGCATAGGCGGGGAGATGAGCAACGGTGAGGTTCATGACGGTCGGGCTCCCGATTATGACGACTGGAGTACTGTCAATGGCGATGGCAAAGCCGGACTTAACGGTGACATCATTTTCTGGAATCCTGTTCTAGAAAAGGCTTTCGAAATATCTTCAATGGGCATCAGGGTAGACAAGCCTGCTCTTCTACGGCAGCTCGAAAGGCGTGGCTGCACTGAAAGAGAGAATCTTCCTTTTCATAAGATGCTGCTGTCAGGTTATCTGCCCCAAAGTATAGGAGGAGGAATAGGTCAGTCAAGGGTTTGTATGTTTATGCTCCGAAAGTCGCACATAGGGGAGGTACAGGTGGGTATATGGTCTGAAGAGACTGAACAGGAATGCCTGCGGATGGCCGTGCCATTGCTATGACACTTTTACGGAAGGTGACTTTAACTATGTGAGCTTTATGCATTGCAGTATCCGGATACCGGAAGTCCTTCCCTGACAGCAGATACCAGGGATACAGTCAGGAAGACTGGGATAACCCTGACGGTGGCTTTGACTGGGCTCATGAGTCAAATGAGACCATGAAGAAGCTTATTGTGGAGATTACTTTTCTTAATGACCGGCTTGTAATGGGCTCTATTTCAATGACCTCCTTCAGGATCAGCTGAAATTGTCAGTAACAATTATTTAATCCAGTATGCTTTTGCCTTGTTGTAAAGGGGAGAGATGTATCTGCGCCAGAAACCAAGTCTTGAAAGGGAAGTAAATTCAAACAGGTACCTGAAAGGCTTGATCCTCTGTAAATAGTGAATGATCAGGTAAATTGCCCATACTGTGGCAATCACCACTCCAAAGCGCAGTAACTGTTCAACAACCTTCCACCAGAGAGCATTTTCCTCAATTCCTCCTGCCGCTACCAGGGCCGGGAAGATAATCCCGAACAACGAAGAGAGTATCAGCCAGAAAGCTACTGCCAGTCCATGTGTTGTCTGGATAGCTCTCTCAGGACACCGGTTAATGCATTTCATGCAGCTTTCACAGGTAAGTTTCCAGTAGGGGCGACCATCGACCAGCTTTATGGATTTTGTCGGACACTCTTTAATGCAGAGTCCGCAAAGGTTGCAGCCGGTACCTGCAATAAATGTCTTTGCCAGGAAAAACCTCCCAGCCATGTAGTAGCCTAATGCAATAGGGAATAAAGCAATGTCAACCGGCCAACTGTAAAGTCCTCTCCAGACCTTTTTGCCGGAGAGGATCTTTTGTGCAAAGCGCCTTATATTGACCTCCCAGTGATCATAAATGGAATTGGCCACCGCCTTCCTGACCCCCGGGTGGAGGATGATCCAGTTTGACGGCAGATCTACCGGCCTGAATCCTATGCATCTGTAACCCTTCATCAAGAGGATAAAAGCCGGAAGCATCAGGGCCATGCCGGAGATGCCTTTAACAAACAGTTTTGAGAGTTTCAGCCCGCCCCTGGTATTCATCAGGAAGACTTTTCTACCCTCACCCCACGGTAACTTCAATAAGAAATAGATCATCGCAGGTATTGCATTGAATCCATGGGTGGGATAGGCAAACCCGATAAGAGGATTTTGTGACGCGTGAGGCATAGGCCTGACAGTGTCAGCAGAAATATCATCGACGGTGACAGGTATACCTGCCCTGAGTGCCTCATCGGCAAACCAGCCTGCTGCCGCGGCTGCATTGCCTGTGCCGGTTATATAATAGATGGACAGGGAA
Organism: Bacteroidales bacterium; assembly: GCA_035530535.1. Taxonomy (GTDB): domain Bacteria; phylum Bacteroidota; class Bacteroidia; order Bacteroidales; family VadinHA17; genus SR-FBR-E99. The sequence goes on along the minus strand of DATKUS010000190.1, from coordinate 13,040 downwards.
GAGTAACTGCAAGTCATTGGAAGAAAGTTAGAGCTTATCTAAGATACAAAGTTTGCCTGACATCCTTTCTCATTTTAATATCTTTGTACAGATGAGTAAGCAAGTCAATAGGATCCCTCTTGCGGGTATGGACCTCACTACTCTGGAGAGAGAACTTGAAGAGAGGGGAGTTGAGTCGAAGTACGGCCGCAGGATACTGTACTGGATCTACAGAAGGGGAATAAGATCCTTTGACGAGATTAACGATCTTCCCAAAGATTTGCTGTCAGTGCTCTCCGTCAACTTTACGACAGGGCTCTCTGACCCGGTATCATCATCTGTTTCTTCCGACGGCTCGGTAAAATATCTCTTTGAGACCTATTCCGGCCTGCTTCACGAAGCGGTATATCTCCCTGAAGGGAAGCGGCATACAATATGTATTTCTGTTCAGTCGGGTTGCCGCATGGGCTGCCGTTTTTGCGCTACGGGACTCAACGGGTGGAAGGGCAGCCTGACGGCAGGAGAGATACTAAACCAGGTGATAAGGCTGCCTCATGAGGTCACTCATGTTGTGATGATGGGCATGGGCGAACCCGGAGATAACATTGACGAAGTGATCAGAGCGTGCAACGTACTCACTGCTGAATGGGGACTGCCAATCGGAAGGAGCAGGATCACTGTCTCAACAGTAGGGGTTGTGCCGGCAGTGAAAAGGCTTCTGAACGAAACGGACTGTAACATTACCCTAAGCCTCCATTCTCCTTTCCCAGATGAACGACGGGAGGTCATTCCTTCAGAGGCAAGATGGCCGTTCAGAGAAACCCTGGAGCTCCTTAAAAACTTCAGAGCCCGCCGCAACAGGAGGTTTACTGTTGCCTATGTGATGATTAGGGGAATAAATGACACAGAGGCGCATCTTGAAGCGTTAAAAATATTACTTTCGGGAACAGGGATCAGAGTAAACCTATTACCTTATCATCCCCTTGAAGCAGACAGCTATTTCAGCTCAGACAATGAAACAATGATGAAGTTCAAACACGAGCTTGTCACATCCGGTACCGGTGCTTCTGTACGAAAGTCGAGAGGCACAGATATAGCTGCTGCCTGCGGTATGCTGGCAGCAAATGCCGTAAAGGGAAAATCAGTAAAGCGAAATATAAATTAATCATCAAGAGTCATGAGAGCATATTCATTACTAACGGTCATCGCAGCCTTTGCATTTGCGGGTTGTTCAGGCAGAGCAAATCAGCAAACGGAGAATGCCTATAATATTATTCCGGCACCTGTGAGCATGGTGGCGGCCAAGGGAGTGTTCAGGATCAGCAATGACACCAGGGTCATTGTCTCCCCGTTGAATGATGAAACAAGGCTGGCTGCATCCTTCCTTACCGCAATGGTTGAGAAAGGAGCTTCGGTGTCAATGCCGGTTGAAGAAGGAACTAAACCTGCACGCGGAAATATTTTTATGATGATTGACACATCCATTAATCTGGGTGCTGAGGGTTATGATCTCGAGGTGACAAAGAAGAATGTGATACTTAAGGCGCCAACGGCTGCAGGTCTGTTCCACGGTGTTCAGACAATCAGGCAGCTTCTTCCTCCTCAGATTGAAGTTGCCGGCGGCATCACCGCTGTTAAGAACCTTACTCTTCCTGCATGCTTTATTTCTGATGAGCCGCGATTCGGTTACCGTGGCCTGCATCTGGATGTGTGCAGACATATGTTCCCCGTTGAAGAGATCAAAAAATATATCGATATACTTGCGCTTCACAAGATCAATAAATTTCACTGGCATCTGACTGATGATCAGGGCTGGAGGATAGAGATAAAAAAATATCCAAACCTGACAGTGGTGGGCTCACAAAGGAAAGAAACGCTTGTAGGTCCGGGGGGCAAAAAAACCTACACTTTTGACGGACAGCCCTATGGCGGGTTTTTCACGCAGGATGAAGTAAGAGAGATTGTAAAATATGCTGCCGAAAGGTTCGTGACTGTCATCCCTGAGATCGAAATGCCCGGCCATGCCCAGGCAGCACTGGCATCATACCCTGTGCTGTCATGCACCGGCAAGCCCATTGAAGTCGCTACCCGCTGGGGTGTCTTTGAAGATGTGTTCTGCGCAGGCAAAGACACTACATTTGCGTTTCTTGAAGATGTTATTGATGAGGTCATTGAACTTTTCCCGTCAGAATATATCCATATCGGTGGCGATGAATGCCCGAAGGTGAGATGGCAGAAATGCCCCGACTGTCAGAAAAGAATGAAGGAAGAAGGGCTGAAAGATGAGAGTGAGTTGCAGAGCTACTTTATCACCCGGATGGAAAAATACATAAACTCAAAAGGAAGGAAGATAATTGGCTGGGATGAGATCCTCGAGGGAGGCCTTGCACCTGAAGCAACCGTGATGTCATGGCGCGGGATAAAAGGCGGGATAGAAGCTGCAAAGATGGGACATGATGTCATCATGACCCCCGGAACACACATGTACCTTGATCATTATCAAAGTGAACGTGAAGGAGAACCTCTTGCCATTGGAGGTTACTCGCCGCTGGAGTGGGTCTACTCCTATGAACCCATTCCTGCCGAACTGACAGCTGAAGAGGTGAAATATGTCCTTGGACTGCAGGCAAACGTGTGGGCTGAATACATCCCAACATCTGAACACCTGGAGTATATGGCTTTCCCCAGGGCTTTTGCAGTGGCAGAGATAGGGTGGACCCCACTGATGAAGAGAGACTTTGAAGATTTCCTGGCCAGGTTTACAGCTATGCGTGTGAGATATGACCTGATGAAGATCAACTATTTCAAGGGAGATTACAGAAATACCAGGGGAAGGGAAAGATAGCGGCTGAAAGACCCTGAGCTATTTTTTGCCCGGGTGTATAAGCTGAAACATTAACTCGCAGACAAACAGGCTGCTAACTCTGATCCACTCCTTTTTTGTGGCGCAGAGGGTAAATCCGTGTTTTTTGAACAGACTGAGGCTCTCTTCATTATCTTCAAGGATATTGCACCAGAGCTGATGCAGACCCAGCGTCCCGAATGCGTATTTTACCAGGCAGGAGAGTGCCGCGGAAGCATATCCTTTGTGACGGTCGGCCTCATCAGCAACAAGAATTCCTACTCCCGCCCGGAGATTGTAATGATCAAAGTCGAAAAGGTCAATGGTACCCACAGTCCTTCCTTCAGCTGGTATATCTATCATTAGCCTCAGCTGGCATGTCTCGAAGAGACTCTTGTGTGATCCGGCAATGTAATTTTTCAGGACGAACCTTGAATAGGGAACAAGAGTGTTGCTGAGCCTCCAGTTGGACTCTTCGTTTTCCCATTTATAAAGAAGCTCCAGGTCTTCAGGTTCTACTGCTCTAAGCCTTACACTGTTGCACTCGAGGATCATTCCCTGTAAACTTTCTTGACAAAGATGTCAGTCGGATACCCGAGCCTGAGCAGTCTTTTCTTTTCGGCATACGCTTCCTCTAAAGTTGCATATTGTCCGGTAGTATACCGGAAGAACCTGTCAAATCCGCTGTAGAAGACTCTGATGGTGGCATTCTCAAAATAAGCAGGATCAACAGGGTTATAGAGTGCCATGACCTGAACTGTATAATAGAGTACGTTGGCATCTGCCACATCTGTGGCAAACACGTCTCTTATAATCAGGTCCCTGATAAGTGTTGAATAGTCTGTAATTGTAATATAAGGGAGGCTGTCAAGGTTGAAACTGATGGTCACCATATCACCAGTAGCAATTGTATCAAGCATTCTTTCAGATGGGGGAGTATCAAATGTGACCTCAGCAATTTTCATCTTTTTATAGCCTGTCATCAGGGAATAAAAACCGTAACCTCCGTTATCAACGGGCTGGTATCCCAGGTCGTCATCCGTTGTGCTCATCGGATATCCTATATTTTCAGGCTTACTCCATCCTCCTGTACCCAGTTTTGTGATGAAGAAATCATATCCACCCATGGAGCCGTGACCTTCTGAGCTGAATGTCAGCACCTTGCCGTCTTTTGAGATGAAAGGTGTTTCCTCATTAAAAGGTGTGTTTACTGTGTTTCCCAGGTTTGCCGCCACCCCCCATTCGCCAAAGGCATCTTTTTCTGATAACCATAAATCAAGTTCTCCTAAGGACCCTACACGGTTGCTGGTAAAACAGAGCTTCTTTCCGTCAGGAGAGACGGATGCATGCGACTCATAAAATTTGGTATTAATGTTCTTATTCAGTTTTGTTACAGGGATCCATTTCCCATTCACAAATTTTGTGATATAGATATTCCCGTCAAAATTGTCATTTTTAAAGAGATAGAGCTCTGTCCCGTCGCTGTTCAGCGATGTTGTGTGGCAGTCTGAGCCCATTGCAGCCTCAGCGGTAATATCAACGGGCGTGCCCCAGGTAGTGCCCTCTTTTTTCGTAATAAAAACAACGTTATCAAGGCCCCTACGCTCTGTGTAGGCCATGGTCTGACCATCAAAGCTTACTACCGGCCTGTCATTGACGGAACCCTGGTTGATGTATTCATTCAGTGGGTTTACCTGCACATTGATTGGCGACTTCATGGTCTCCGAGGCAATGTTGCATGCCTGTATCTGCTGGTCAATGAATTCCGGGTTTGTCATCTCTCCCGACTCTGAGAGGAGTCTCTGGAACATCTGGTAAGTCATGAGTGCACTGTCAAGCTTATATGCTATCCGGTATGATGTGCCCAGCGAGAAATAAGCATCAAGAGGAGCTCTCTTTTCCTTAAGTAAGTTACTCCGGGAATCATAACTTGCATTCTTTACAGCCGTCTCGAGGTAAGGAATTGCTTTTGACTTTTCATCAAAGATATTGAGGTAACAGTTCCCTATTTTATATTTAATGTTTGCATTATCGGGAATCAGATCATCAAGGATCAGGTAGAGCGGATTGGCAAGTTCAAACTCTCCATAGAGATAGTGTGACTCTGCCTCAAGCCATATTGCCTTCAGTTCACCTTTCTTCTGTGCGTTCAGCGATATTACCAGCAGCAAGGCTGCCAGCACGGTTATTACCCTTCTTCCCATGTTATTTTCTCATTTCAGATTTTTTCCCCGTTCCGATGCAGATATTTATCTTCCTACCTGAATCTTATACGGTATACATCTTCTTTTCCTGCCCCTTCATTTTCACGTGTCAGTGATACAAATCCTTCCTTCCCGTTGTCAAACGGGCAGAAAAAGATATTGTCATCTGGCGTGTTAAGAGGATAACCCAGGTTTTTGGGTGTGCTCCATAACCCGTTACTCTGCAATTCACTCATGAAGATGTCATATCCACCCATATTGTAATGTCCCTGTGAGGTAAAGAAGAGCTTTTTGCCGTTCTCAACCAGGAAGGGTCTGTCATCATTCAGCTGTGTATTAAGCTCGGGACCTGCATTTACCGGGGTTCCCCATTCACCTGCTGCATCCAGCCTGGAAAAATACAGGTCGAGGCCCCCGAAGCCCCCGGGCCTGTCACTGGCAAATATCAGCGTAGAGCCATCATCTGAGATATATCCATGTGACTCCCAGTATTTTGTGTTGATATCTTTCTTGAGTTTTGTGGCAGGCGCCCATCTTACTCCATCGAATTTGCTGACCCAGATGTCACTATTGATGTTGTCATCCTTGGAAAGGAAAAGCATGTTGCCGGTGACCGAAAGGCATGAGACATACTGGTCACCGTCAGACTGCAGTTCGGGAGTGATGTTTACCGGGGGTGTCCATTCACCTCTCACCATTTTTGAAAACATAATGGCATCATAGAACTTCATCGAAGTCATATAGGCAATAGACTTGCCGTCCCCGGAAATAACGGGGAAGAAGTTATCCTTGCTGTCATTTATCATGTTGCCCAGCGACTCAACGGTGAATTTTACCGGATCAGCCATGATTACAGGTGCATTTTCGCATGCGGCAATCTGCTGGTCGATAAAAGTGAGGTTGTCTGTATCATCAGGAAGCAGTGTGCTGCGATAGCGGCCGTATGCTTCTTTTGCCTTCTCGAACATATAATTGACGCGGTATGCATCACCAAGGAAATATATGGCTTCATAGGGCGCCTGTGTCTGTCTGAGGAGTCCCTCGCGGTACTTGGAAGTTGGATTGACAGAAGCCTTTTCAAGGTATTCAATCGCAAGGTTCTTTTTACCTTCAATATTAAGATAACACAGACCTATTCGAAATGCAATATTTTCATTATCAGGCATTGCGGCGTAGATCCCCTGGTAATATGGTAATGCATCAGCATAGTCTTCACTGAGAAGAAAATATTCTGCCTCAAAGAAGGCATCCTGCAGCCTTGGGATATCCTGGGCATGCCCAATAGTGCCGGCTGACAGGATCAACATCAGAAAAACAGCTACTCTTCTCATAATTTTCTCTGTTTGATTTTACTTTTCGTCCCGTTTATTTTTCCCGGGTCTTGACCGCCAAATTATATACAAAATTACTAAAAGTCCGATAAGAGCCAGCCACCACAACCAACATCTGTGAGGCCCGCCTGTGGTTTCACCGGATGACTCAAGGTCTTGCTGACCTGCGTCACCTCCTTCAGATGAAAGGGTATCAGGCTTATGTACAGGTATTTCCGCCAGTTTGACCACCGGTCGTTCAATTATTCCTGGCTCTATATTTCGTCTTACAGGCTTAATACTCTCCTTGCAAACAATGTGAACTGATACACTGTTCTGATTGCCAAAACGGTCAGTGAGGCTGAAGAAGACCCGGCTGTCCCCTTTCTCAGGCATGATGCTGAAGTCGAAGCTTGAGTCAGTTATGCGGTGGGTTGCCAGATTAACCAGTGAGTCACCGTATAGAAGATCGATCCTGAGAAGAGATTGTGGCTCCACTTCAAGACTTATGGAAGCCAGCTCACCCGGCAATACCTGGATCAGGGTATCGCCTCTCAAACGGAGGTCTGCCTTGAAGTCAGTCCGGGGAAGCATTACCCTGTCAATCCTCACCGTATCTTCCTTATAGGTGATCGGCATTGCAACGGTTTTTGAGACATCTGCAGCACCGTCTGAGGACCATATGAAGTTGTATGATCCCTGCGGCAGCCTGAGAGAATAGCGTCCGGAGGCAGAGTCAGTGACAGCGGATACCACCCTGAGGGCGTCGCAGTTATTTATAGCTTTTATTTTAACCGGTTCTGCAAAATCAGCATGAAGGTTTTCAACTGTGGCAATGCCTGCTACTGTAAAGCTCCGGGGATTTCTCTGAGAGAATATTTCAATGAATAGAATATCCATTTTGCCATAGCCCTGGGGGTCGAATTTTGCGATGTAACCCCTGTTGCCGTCACCTGCGGGAAAGAAGAAGAGATCATCATCGGTTGTGTTTACCGGGTATCCCAGGTTGACAGGAGGGCCCCAGTTACCAGACTCGTCAAGGTCAGACCTGAAAATGTCATAGCCGCCCATATTTAAATGGCCCCGTGAACTGAAGAAGAGAGAACGGTCATTGTTGCCAAGGAAAGGTGTCTCTTCATTGTAAGGCGTGTTTATCACCGGGCCCGCGTTCACCGGAACACCCCAGTTGCCTGTGCTGTCACGTTCCGAGATAAAAATGTCGAGACCGCCCATACTTTCCCTGCGGTTACTCGTGAAATAGAGCTTTTTGCCATCCTTTGACATGGTGGCATGAGACTCCCAGAACCTGGTATTAACTTTTTCGTTCAGCTTCTCAACATTGGACCACTTTTCGCCGTTAAACCGGCTGACATAGATATTCCCTTCGTAATTATCAGTCCTGTATAGCAGCAGTGTTTTCCCGTCAGGAGACAGGGAGGAGGAAAAATAGTCCTGATCCACACCCAGTTCAGGAGTCATATTTATCGGCGGCGTCCATCTTCCGTTTACCCTTCGTGAATAAAAGACTGCATCATAGAACTGCAGCTCACGGGTAAAGACAAGCATACTTCCGTCAGAAGAGACAACAGGGTTAGATTCAGAAAACCGATCATTGATTGTCTCTCCCAGGTTCCTTTCAACCACGTATACCGGATTTGCCATCATAGCGCGGGCATTATGGCACGTACCTATCTGGAACCTGATAAGTGTAGTGTCATAGACTTCCGCGTCAACATCTTCCATGAAGAGATCATATGTCTCCAGGGCTTTGTCAAGGTTGCCGTTTATACGGTATGCATTGACGAGATAATAGAGTGCATCATAAGGAGCCCCTGTCTCCCTGAATTTTCCCTGACGGTATTGCGGGTTAATATGGGCAGCAGCAGTTTCAAGGTAAGAAATAGACTTCTCTTTTTCTCCGGGAGTATTCAAATAGCACTGTCCGACCCTGAAATAGAAATTAAAGTTTTCAGGATAGATCTGAAGGAGATTAAAATATTTTGGAAGAGCCTCGGAATAATCCTCGTAAAGAATGTCAACCTCTGCAGAGATGAATAGTTCCCTCATCCCGCTTCTTGTCTGACTTGAAACAGTCATTGCATGCATTATAGTCAGCATGCAAAGTATATAATTAGCCCTTCTCATTCAGGTGGTTAGTTTTCTTAAAGAGACTAATATAAGTGAAATATTCAAAAAAGCGGATAATAGTATCAACCCTTTTTAACAACAGGGGATATTTTTTTAACCATCTGTCTGAATGACGAAGCAATGAGTCGCAGTGCGAGCATTACTTTTACCCCTGCTTTCACAGGCAGTTGCCACGACTTTCGCAAGTGTTTTCCGGCAAAAATGATCATGGCCTCATAGAATCTCCGGATTCTCAGGATATCATCTTCTGCTGTACTTTTACCTTTGAAATGGGTAATGCGGGCCTCAGCGACATAATAGTTCGTATATCCTGCCCTGACAAGACGCCAGCTGAGGTCAATGTCTTCACCATACATGAAAAAAGATGTATCAAACAGTCCTGCTTTTTCAAGAGCTTCCCTTCGGATCAGCATAAAGGCTCCGGTAAGGATGTCAGCCCTGCATGTCATATTATCAGGCAGATGCCCCAGGTAATAGGCATTGAAGAATGAAGAATGAGGGAAGATCTTGCCAAGCCCGGTGAACCTGAAAAGCGATGCATGGGGTGAAGGGAATCCCCTTTTGGATTCCGGAAGAAAAGTGCCATTGCCGTCAACCATACGGGCGCCGGCGGCACCGGCTTCAGGATGCTGCTCCATAAAACCGAGCGCAGCAGTAATTGCATCGGGCTGAACAAAGGTGTCAGGATTCAGGATCAGGATATACCTGCCTGAGGAAGATTGGATGCCAATGTTGCATGCTGCTCCAAAACCAATATTCTTATCATTGCGGATCAGGATGACATCTTTGAATTGCAGAGCAACCATCTCATCCGAGCCGTCAGATGAACAATTGTCAACGACGATTATTTCACTGTCAACGGATCCTGATGCAGCAATGACGGATGTTAATGCCTCAGCGAGGTATTCCCTGACATTGAATGATACAATGATTACCGAGAGTTCCATGACTCTCAGATTGCACTCATCTCCTCCCTGATAGCCTCCGCGAGGCGGCGTACACCCTCACAGATATCAGCAGGACCGCAAAAGGAGAAGTTAATGCGCATGGTATTATGCCCCTCATTATTGCAGTAAAAGACTGACCCGCAAACGAAAGCAACCTTTTTTCTGATAGACCTCTCAAGCAGGCGGGCGGCATCCATGGACGGCGGCAGCGTGACAAAAAGGAACAGTCCTCCCTGTGGCTCTGTCCATTTAACTCCTTCAGGCATGAACTGACGGAAGCACTTGAGCATATAATCACGTCTCTCGCGATATAATGCTACAGTCTTCTTCAGATTAAGGTCAAGAAGTCCTTTTTCAAGATACTTTGCCACTATCTTCTGCCCGAATGCAGGAGAGCACAGGTCTGCCGCCTGTTTAGCAATGATTATCTTGTCTATGAGGTCGGGGTGTCCCACAACCCAGGCAAGCCTCAATCCCGGGGCAAATATCTTGGAGAAGGTGTGCAGGGTGATTACCCGCCCCGAGGTGTCAAGGCTGTACATCAGCGGCTGAGGCTGACCCTCAAACCTTATATTGCGGTAAGGACTGTCTTCAACTATCAGGAGGTCATGTCTTTCAGCTATTCGTATTATCTCAAGACGGCGCGCACGGGGGACAGTCACCCCGGCGGGATTCTGAAAGTCTGGAATGATATAAATGAATTTGATGGTTTTCCCTTGTTCCTCAAGATTCATTATGGCCTTTTCGAGGAGGTCAGGACGCATCCCGTCATCGTCAAGAGGAATGCCTTTCATCTGTGCTCCGTAGACCGTGAAGGCACTCAACCCGCCAAGGTATGAAGGGAGCCCGCAGATAACACAGTCGCCGGGATCAATAAATATCTTACCGATAAGGTCAAGAGCCTGCTGTGAACCGCTGGTTATCACAATATTGTCAGGAGTAATATCAAGTCCTTCCCTGTTATGGCGCTCAACAATTAGTTTTCTGAGTTTGCTGTCTCCCTCCGTAGTACCGTATTGCAGGGCTGCGGCACCGTCTTCGTCAAGGACTTCGACAGCAATCTTTTTAACGTCTTCTATCGGAAACGACTCAGGAGACGGAAGTCCGCCGGCAAATGAGATCACATCCGGTTTTTGGGTCAGTTTCAGTATCTCTCTGATCGCCGATCGCTTCATCGAATGTGATGAGCGTGAAAAGAATTTATCATATTTCTCTGCCATGACCGGTACTTATTTTGTCAAATAAAACAAGAATTTCAGAATAAAAAAATGACTGGAGAGATCTTATTCTGTTTTCATCATTATGTGCGCGGTGCAACCGAGAATATACGACGGTTTACAATTGACTGGCCGAGGGTGATCTCGTCAGTATACTCGAGCACATCTCCAATAGCCACTCCCCGTGCCAGTGTGGTGACTTTTATGTTGTACTGGGAAAGACGCCTGAAGATATAGAAATTGGTAGTGTCACCTTCCATGGTTGTACTCAGTGCCAGTATAACCTCCCCGATACCACCTTCACGTATCCTCTCTTCAAGTTTATTGATTGTGATATCTGAGGGCCCTATACCGTCAACAGGAGAAATGATGCCTCCAAGAACATGATAGAGTCCCTTGAACTGCCTTGTATTCTCCACAGCCATCACGTCCTGGACGTTTTCTACGACGCAAATCACCGATCTGTCTCTGCGTTGGTCACTGCAGATCTCACAAATGGTGGTGTCACTTATGCTGTGGCATATACTGCAGTAACATACGTCCTCACGCAGCCTGGTGACCGTCTCACTGAAACGCTTCACTTCGGCGCTGTCACGCCTCAGCAGGTGCATCACAAGCCTGAAAGCAGTCTTGCGGCCTATGCCGGGCAGTGAGGCGAACTCATTCACCGCATCCTCAAGTAACTTTGACGGAAAACCTTTTATCATCAAACCGGTTTTAAACAAAATTAAAATAATTTTTTGTCTTCGTGCTTTTTGCTAATCTTGTAATCAAATTTTGAATTTGATGACACCTTCTCTTATACTGGGTATATTCATTACCTATACCGTAGTGCTCTTTTCAGTTACCTGGATAACAGCACGGAAAGCAAATAATCAGTCATTCTATATCGGTAACAGGGTCTCGCCCTGGTTTGTGGTTGCCTATGGAATGATAGGGGCTTCTCTTTCAGGCGTGACTTTCATGTCGGTGCCCGGATGGGTGCAGGAGACCCAGTTCAGCTATCTTGTTGTGGTATTCGGATACCTCTTCGGCTATTTTGTCATAGCCCTGGTACTGCTCCCGCTGTACTACAGGCTGAAACTTACTTCTATCTATTCATACCTTGAACAGCGCTTTGGTTTCTGGTCGTACAAGACCGGAGCAGGATTCTTTATTATGTCAAGAATACTGGGGGCCTCACTACGTATGTTTCTTGTTATCAATGTCTTGCAGATATTTGTATTTGATGCCTGGAATGTTCCGTTCTGGGTTAATGTTCTTATTTTCATAACGCTGATAATTATTTATACTCTTAAAGGAGGCATAAGGACCATAGTGTGGACTGACATGCTTCAGACAACCTTTATGCTACTTGCCGTCATCCTTTCAGTAGTCTATATCAGCAAGGAACTGGGGACGCCCATTTTTAAACTTGTTGCTACTGTTACAGACAGTTCTGTTTCCCGTATTTTCATAACGGACTGGCACAGTGAACGTTTCTTTATAAAGCAATTTCTGAGCGGTATATTTATTACCATTACGATGACCGGTCTTGACCAGGAGATGATGCAGAAAAATCTGAGCTGCAAAAATATCAAAGATGCTCAGAAGAATATGTTTACTTTCAGCGGCATATTGGTTTTTGTCAATTTCCTTTTTCTGATCCTTGGTGCCTTCCTCCTTATTTATGCAAAGAGCAAGGCCATCACCGTTGCCTCAACCGATGATCTTTTCCCCACAGTTGCATTTCAATATCTTGGACCTTTTGCAGGAGTTGTGTTTCTGATAGGATTGATTTCAGCGGCCTTCCCGAGTGCTGATGGAGCCCTGACCTCCCTGACGACTTCAGTAAGCATAGATTTTCTGGGCCTGGAAAAGAACAACGTATTGACCGAGAAGGAAAAGACAAGGATAAGGTACAAGGTGCACATGACAATTGCCTTTATCTTCTTCATCGCCATAATTATTTTCAAGTCAATGAATAGCCGGGCAATAATTGATGAGCTTTTTACTATTGCAGGATACACCTATGGACCTCTTCTGGGCCTTTACTCTTTCGGCCTCTTCACCAGACGACTTGTAAATGACAGGATAACACCGTTCATTGCCGTTCTGTCACCGGTAATATGTTATTTTCTAAGTACGTATTCTGAGGAGCTGTTCAACGGATACAGGTTTGGTTTTGAGTTGCTCCTTGTCAATGGATTTCTGACTTTTATGGGGCTGCTGATTTTCAGCCGCAAGGGCACTGTCTCAGAGCCTGCCCCCCGTCCCTGACCGGGAGGTGTTTGTAGTCGGCACTGTCTCTCCCTCGCCTTCCTGGTCTTCTGAAACCGGTTTGGGTTTGATGATTACCCGTATCTTTTTATAGGGAATGGAAATGGAGACATAATAAGCTGCACCTGTTGCCA
>DATKUS010000189.1:0-15544 GCA_035530535.1 Bacteroidales bacterium | reverse complement strand
AGGATGTGCCGTACCTGGGCCTCCTTCTCTGGTATATACTGCTGAGTAATCCTGTCTCCCTGATTGAATATATCTATCTCCTCAATAACAGGTCATACCGGATAATGCAGTACGGCATTTATACTTACGGAGTACAGTTGGTACTTGTGCTTGCACCGGTAATTGCGGGTTTTGACGAAAAAAGTGCCATTTACGGCCTTTTTATAATCACCGGGATACGCTGGGTATGGCTCCTGATACTGCTAAGACGCTATACCGTCATGAAGCTGTCATTTGATTTTATTAAGGAACAGTTGTACATCGGGTTACCACTTATCGTGACCTTTCTGATAAGCGGTTCTGCACAGTATATTGACGGCATAATAATCTCGGCAAAGTATGAAGACCCCGGTGTTTTTGCCATGTTCAGGTTTGGAGCGAAGGAGTTTCCGCTGGTGCTGCTTCTTGCAACAGGACTGAGCAATGCGCTTCTTCCAAGGTTCAGCACCCGGGAGGGCATGAAGGATGCCCTTGTGACACTGAGAAAGAAGTCGAAGCAGCTTATGCATTATCTTTTCCCCATCTCAATGGTGATGATGCTTTTTGCCCGGTGGCTCTACCCGCGAGTCTTCACCCTGGAATTCACCAGGAGCGCCGACATATTCCTTATATATCTCCTCCTGATAATTCCCAGGCTTGTCTTTCCGCAGACCATTGTTATAGGGCGCAAAAAAACCGATGTCACCATGATTGCAGCCCTGGTGGAGCTTGGAATAAACATCCCTCTCAGCCTGATGCTGATCAAACCCTACGGCGTGGTTGGCGTGGCCCTGGCAACGTTCCTCGTTTATTCATTAGAAAAGGTATTCCTCATATGGTACGTCTGGGCAAAAATGAAAATTAAGCCCGCCCAGTATATCCCTGTTATCACCTGGTTAATATATTCTGCACTCCTGGTGCTCCTCTTTGTACTTATTGACCACAGGATAATTGACATTTACTAGTCTGACCTCAAGATGTCAGGTAAAACCAAAAAGAGTATATTTGGACCAATGAAAATTATTGAAGTAAATACGGCTGCTCTGAGGAAGGAATTCATCACTTTTCCCAAACGAATCTACAGGGAAGATCCCTTCTGGGTTTGTCCCCTTGACTCGGAGATGGAGGCAGTTTTTGATCCTGCAAAGAACTATGTCTTCGGGCATGGAGAAGCTACACGCTGGATATTGACCACTGATGACAATAAAACAATCGGCAGAGTCGCCGCATTTATTGACAACGAGAGGGCAAAAGCTTACAGGCAGCTCACCGGTGGAATGGGATTCTTTGAGGTCACTGAGTCGAAGGATGCCGCATTCGTCCTATTTGATACTGCCCGCAAATGGCTGACAGAAAGAGGCATGGAGGCAATGGACGGACCTATTAACTTCGGAGAGAACGACAATTACTGGGGACTTCTGGTTGAAGGATTCACCCAGCCAGGTTTTGGGATGCCCTATCACAAGAAGTACTACAGGAGCTACTTCGAGGAATACGGATTCAAGACATATTTCGAGCAGTACAGCTATCATAAAGATGTGGGAGCAGTTGAAGTATTCCCCGAACGTTTCATGAAGATAGCAGACTGGATATCAAAACGTCCGGGCTATACTTTCCGCCATTTTGAGTTCAGGAATCCTGAAAAGTATGTGTCGGATATTACAGAAATATATAACTCCACATGGTCAGCCTTCAAGGATGATTTTACACCTCTTGACCCTGCCAGGCTGCATAAGTCCCTGAATGAAGCAAAAGCATTTATTGATGAAGATCTCATCTGGTTTGCCTATCATAATGAAAAGCCTGTAGCTTTCTTTATCATTTTTCCTGACCTCAACCAGATTATTAAGCATTTCAACGGCAAGCTGCATTTATGGAATAAGATCAGGTTTCTGTGGTACAAATACAGCCATACGATGACGCGCATGAGGGCCTTTGTGGCTGGTGTTAACCCATCATACCAGAACAGCGGCATAGAGTCGGCTATCTTCCTGCAACTCTTCAATGTATTCCGCAGGAAGCGCTATTATAAAGAGCTTGAGCTTTCATGGGTGGGCGATTTCAATCCAAAGATGATAGCCATTTATGAAGCCCTTGGTGGAGAGAAAGCTAAGACTCATATCACATACAGGTATATGATCAATGATAAAATCCCCTACAAATCATATAAGGAAGAGATGGAAGAGAAACATGCGGAGAAGCATCTGAAGTAAAAAAGCTGAAATAATTTTATCGCTCTGTTTGCATATTTATAATTGTTCATTAACTTTGCAAACCCTTAGAAAAGGGATTTCCAGAGTAAAAAATTAAGAATTACTGAGTTATGAAAGAAGGTATACATCCCGCTAATTACAGGATGGTTGTATTTCAGGATATGTCAAACGGACACGCCTTTATGACAAGATCTACAGCCTTCTCCAGGGACACGATCAAGTGGGAGGACGGGAATGAGTATCCGCTTATAAAGCTGGAGATATCAAATACTTCTCATCCCTTCTATACGGGTAAGATGAAGCTTGTTGACACTGCAGGAAGGGTTGATAAGTACATGAGCCGTTACAAGGGTCATCTTGACAAGAAAACGAAATAGGCAATCGGTAAGCCTTAGAGAGCTGTCCGCCACGGGCAGCTTTTTTTTTGATCATCGGGTAATGATTATTTGAGTAATTTTGGGAAGTTTGTAAGTGTATGGAGAAAAAGTATTCAAGAAGGTGGGAGAGCGCACTGTTTAATGAGCTCATTGACGAGGGGCGGGAGATCATCCCTATATTGTCTGACGGTGACGATCACGAGCTTGAAGAGGTTACGATACCCGGAAGTGTTCCATTGCTGCCGCTCCGGAACACCGTTTTGTTTCCAGGGGTAGTGATACCAATTGCCGTTGGCCGTTCAAAATCCGTTCAGCTTGTTCGTGACGCATACCGGGGTGACAAGCTTGTTGCTACCGTTGCGCAGATAGATGCCGAGATTGATGACCCCGGGGTCCGCGATCTGAATGTGGTTGGCACCCTTGGTCAGATAGTGAAGCTGCTTGAGATGCCTGACGGCACAACCACTGCAATTATTCAGGGTCGCAGACGAGTATCCGTGATCGATATTGTGCAGTCAGTGCCGTACCTAACTGCCCATGTAAAAGCGCTGCCAGAAGCAAAGATCACTGAGGATAAGAAGGACTTCGATATCATCATCGGGTCACTGAAAGACCTCTCAATGAAGATCGTAAAACTCAATCCCAATATTAATCCTGAGGCCTCTTTTGCAGTCAGGAATATTGAGAACAGCACCTATCTCATCAATTATATATGCGCAAATACGGAGATCAACGTCTCTGACAAGCAGAAGCTGCTTGAAGCTTCTTCACTGAAAGAGCGCGGGCTGCGTCTCATGGAGCACCTGGTCAGGGAGATACAGCTCCTGGAGCTGAAGAATGAACTGCAGTCAAAAGTGAAGAACGAAATTGACCTGCAGCAGCGCGAGTTTCTCCTGCATCAGCAGATGAAAACCATTCAGAATGAGCTCGGAGGCAATCCTATTGAAAAAGAGGTTGAAGAGTACCGTATAAGAGGCACCAAAAAGACATGGAATGAGGATGTCTCAAAAGTATTCACCCATGAACTTGATAAACTGGCGCGACTGAATCCCGCTGCGGCCGAATATTCGGTGCAGGTGAACTATATACAGACGCTCCTTGAACTGCCGTGGGATGAATACACAAAGGATAACCTTGACCTGAAGAATGCACAGAGGGTTCTTGATGAGGATCATTACGGACTGGAGGAGGTCAAAGAGAGGATCCTGGAGCATCTTGCTGTGCTGAAGCTCAAAGGCGACCTTAAATCACCGATACTGTGCCTCTATGGCCCCCCCGGGGTCGGTAAAACCTCCCTGGGCAAATCCGTCGCCCGGGCTCTCGACCGCAAATACTGCCGGATGTCACTTGGAGGACTGCATGACGAGGCTGAGATAAGGGGTCATCGAAAGACATATATTGGGGCAATGCCCGGTCGGCTCGTTCAAAACATTAGAAGAGCGGGCTCATCAAACCCGGTGTTCATCCTTGATGAGGTTGACAAGGTAGGTCAGGATTTCAGGGGCGACCCTGCTTCGGCACTTCTTGAAGTACTTGATCCTGAACAAAATACACATTTTTACGACAACTACCTGGAGCTTGAATATGATCTTTCAAAGGTGCTGTTTATAGCCACAGCAAATAACCTCTCAACAGTCAGCCCCGCATTGAGGGACAGGATGGAGCTCATTGAAATTTCCGGCTACCTGGTAGAAGAAAAGAGGGAGATTGCTCTTAAGCATCTCATTCCCAAACAGCTTGAAGCACATGGAGTAAAACCGGAGCAGTTCTCCCTTACGGGTTCTTTAATTGAAGAGATAATACAGAAATATACCCGTGAGTCAGGAGTGAGAGAACTTGACAAGCGCATTGCCAAGCTGGTACGTCACAGGGCAAAGGATATTGCATTTGACAAGATCACCAGCCGGGAACTTTCAGCCGGAGATGTGGCCGGGATACTCGGATCTCCAAAGTATCTGAAAGATATCTATGGTGGCAATGATCAGGCCGGAGTGGTGACAGGACTGGCATGGACTGCCACCGGTGGAGAGATTCTTTTCGTGGAGACAAGCCTGAGCAGGGGAAAGGGCATTCTCACCCTCACTGGCAATCTTGGTGATGTAATGAAAGAATCGGCGGTGATAGCCCTTGAATACCTGAAAGCCAATACTGAACTTCTGGAGCTTCCTGACACTTTCTCAGAGAAGTGGAATATCCATATCCATGTACCTGAAGGTGCCATTCCCAAAGACGGACCCTCGGCAGGTATCACCATGGCTGCCTCCATAGCTTCGGCCTTCACCCAGAGAAAGGTGAAGAAATTTGTTGCCATGACAGGTGAGATAACCCTGCGAGGAAAAGTACTTCCTGTTGGCGGAATTAAAGAGAAGATACTGGCTGCAAAGCGTGCCGGGATCAGGGAGATCATTATTTCTGAATCCAACAGGAAAGATGTTGAGGAGATTAATGAAAAGTATGTAAGCGGGCTAAAATTCACTTACGTGGTAACCATTATGGACGTTCTTGAACATTCCCTCCTGAAGCAGAAGGTGACAAATGCCAGAAACATTAGCTTTGATTAGTAATCAACAGATTAATAATGAAAAAGACAGCCGTTTTCCCCGGATCCTTTGACCCGTTCACCGTTGGTCATGAAGAGATTGTAAGAAGGGCACTTCCCTTGTTTGACAGGATCATCATTGCCGTAGGTGAAAATGTTGAGAAGAAGAACCTCTTCAACATCGAGAAGAGGCTTGCCATGATCTCTAAAGTCTTTGAGGGAGAAAGCAAAATAGAAGTTATCAGTTTCAGCGGTCTGACCATTGAATTCTGCCGTCAGCATAATGCAGGCTATCTTTTGAGAGGCCTCAGGACGTCAGCAGATTTTGAATATGAAAGGGCCCTTGGCCATATGAACAGGAAGATGGCACCGGAAATTGACACGGTATTCCTGCTGACCAGTGCCGAGCACACCCCGATAAACTCAACGATTGTACGTGACATTATTGTTAAGGGTGGTGATGCCTCCTCGTTTGTTCCGCAGGCAATTAATATCCGTGATTACCTGAAATAGGGACTATTTTACTTTCAGCGTGTAATTCAGGAGATCCATCAGCGACTGGAATGTATTCTCCTTGATCTTCGCTATCTCTGCTGGTGCAAGCCATTCAGCATGTGTTATTCCCTCTTCGGCCTGAGGCTCGGTGATCATATCGCCCGAGTAGTTCATCCTGAACCAATGCGTCTTTTTCATATACGGTTTACCGTCATAGAGGTAAGTATGGTAGCTTGGCGGCAATGTCCCGTCGATGAAGTGCCCCCTGATATTGCACTCTTCCGTTACTTCACGAAGTGCGCATACATTCGGGGTCTCCCCCTCCTCAATATGTCCCTTGGGAAGGTCCCATCTCCCGTATCGCTTGATAAAAAGATATTTTCCGGATGAATGTCCGACAAGACCTCCGGCAGCTTCTATAAAAACAAAATATTCGCAGAAAACACTCCACAGATGGTCAATTTTTGAAGAGTATATATTAAATGAGGCAAGGTCATTATCCACGGCAAACCTGGATATCTGATCATAAAGCTCCTCCCTCTCATTGTATTTATGGAAAAGGGAGTATTTTTGCAGCCGGTCCGGTTCGGGACTCAGAGTGATCACCCTGTTGTCAAAATATATTTTATACCACACCATATGGACAATATCGATAAGACGATTGCCGAATATCTTCTACAAATTAAAGCAATTAAATTGCAACCGGCAAACCCTTTTACATGGGCCTCAGGATGGAAATCCCCAATCTATTGTGATAACCGGATGACACTTTCATTTCCGGAAGTGAGGACTTTTATTCGTGATTCCTTTGCAGCAAGAGTCAGGGAGTTTTATCCTGGCGCCGGACTGATAGCCGGTGTGGCTACCGGAGCTATTGCTCATGGAGCGCTGGTTGCTGATTTACTGCAACTGCCATTCATTTACGTGAGGTCCGGGGCCAAGGAACACGGTCTTGGGAACCAGATTGAGGGTCACTTTGAAAAGGGACAGAAAGTGGTTGTCATTGAGGACTTGATATCTACCGGTGGCAGCAGCCTGGGAGCTGTTAGAGCTCTCCGTGAGGCCGGATGCGAGGTCATGGGAATGATCGCCATCTTTACTTACGGATTCAAAAAGGCTTCCGATGCCTTTGCGGCTGAATCGTGTCGTCTCGATACACTAAGCAATTATGGCGTGCTTGTAGATATGGCCGTATCATCAGGTTACATCACGGCTGATGATGTGGAGACGCTTAAAAAATGGAGGTCGGAACCTTCAGCCTGGGGCAGGTAACAGATATGAGCAAAGCCACAATCTATACCAGCCGCCGAGGAAAAGCAGCCTGTTCTGACAAAGACCTTTACGCTTTCATGACAGATATGCGTAACTTCGGAACCATTATTCCGGAAGGGACTGTCACGGAATGGCAGGCTACTGAAGATAACTGTTCTTTCAGGGTTGACAAAGCGGGAAAAGTTACCGCAGGGCTCTCTGAAGCTCTTCCATACTCCCGGATAGATTATTTTGCTGAGACATTTATCACCGGAAGAGTATCAGTTACCATGAATATTGAACCTGACGGTGTGGAACAGTCGCTGATAACCCTCTCGGTCAGCGCTTATCTTAATCCATTTGTAAAGTTGGCAATTGGGGATACGGCAGTAAAGTATCTCAATGAGATCATCTCAGCCTTTGAGAAGTTTGGCGGGTATGACAGGATCAGAGGATATAATCAATCTCTTTAAAAGCATAATCTTCTGATATTCCGTTCTCTCTCCAGACTCTCAGCATGCCGCCTGCGGTTGCGCTTTCAATCATTCCACTGAACTCACCGTCCTTATCAATATAACGGTGCCATGAGGCACGCCGGTAAAGTGCACTGTGGTAGTCCTCAGAGAGTCGGCTGCTTTCTTTTCTGATGATCATGCGGTATCTCTCATCCAGCAATTGTGCCAGATCATTAAGGATCGTTGCGTTGTCATATGCTTTACCTGTAATGTTTGTGAGTGAAACCGGATTAGGGGCGTTACCGGTCCATTTTTGCTGATTAACATTTAGTCCAATTCCCGCTATGCAGCTGGTTATTGAATTCCCCATGACACTGTTTTCGATAAGGATGCCTGCTATTTTGTCATCTTTGACATAAATGTCATTGGGCCATTTGATCCTCACTCCTGAAGTCTCCTTCCTGACCAGGTCGTACAAGGCCAGGGAAACCATCTGCGAGAGAATAAACTGATCTTCAGCCCTGACCATTACAGGATAGAGTATAATGCTCATCAGCAGGTTCTTGTCGGCTTCGCTCTCCCATCCGTTCCCTGTCTGGCCTCTCCCTTTTTTCTGAAAAGAGGCTGTAATAATCGTACCCTCTGCCGGTTTTTCATCACTCAGCATGACGGCTGCCACGGAGTTTGTGGATGACACTTTTTCATGGTGTTCCCTGACTGACCCTATAATCATGACCTGCAATGTTATACAATAAAAAATTCAAATTAATTCTCTATTTGAAGAGCCTTTTGACAAATTGGCATCCGAATTGTAAAAAGAAACAAGGCAGGGCGAAAATACGGATAAATGTTCGTAATTTTGCGCCAGCAAAAGAAACTGTTTAAAACTGAAAAGTTTATTGATGAGGAAAACCAAAGATGAGGCCACTCTTGTTACTGAAAGTATAGTAAAAGGGTTATTTGAAAAGAAGGGGCAGAGGGTGGCGATGATAGATCTGCGAAAACTTGAAAACAGGGTATGTGATTACTTCGTTATAAGCCATGCAGCATCTTCAACACAGGTTGATTCACTGGCTTGGTCTGTGGAAGATCTTGTCAGGAAGGAGACCGGTCGCAAGCCAAATCACATCGAGGGAAGAGAGAATTGCATGTGGATTCTCCTTGATTACGGTGATATTCTCGTTCATATTTTTCAGGAAGGGTACAGGGACTTTTACAACCTTGAGTCATTGTGGGCCGACGGCCGCATAACGGTGCTCGAGGATATGCCGGAAAAGAAAGGTGTTTGATATATGGCAGAAAATCAGGAAATAAATAAAGAAAATAAAAACGATAAGAATGCAAAGCCGAAGTTCAACTCGAACTGGATTTTTGCAATTCTGATTTTATCAGTATTCGGTCTGCAGTTCTTCTTCTCGGGTAAGGCCACGCAGAAAGCTGGTCAGCGGGAGATAGAGAAGATGGTCATAAACCATGACATTGAAAAGGTCGTCGTCGTCAATAAAGACCGCGCCGAGATTTATCTCAAGCCTGAATCATTAAAGAGCGGGCGTTATCCCGACTTTGAATCAACAAAGAGTCTCGGACTTCAGGCTCCGAAGCCGCAGTATTACCATACTTTCGGAACAGTAGAGCTTTTTGAACAGTTTTTCAATGATGTACAGACAAAAGCAGGCTATACCCCTGATGAGATGATACATCCTGAATATATTACCCGTAAGGACTACCTGGGAACATTCCTGAGTTTCATCCTTCCTCTCCTGGTGCTTGTCATTGTCTGGGTCTATATCATGCGCCGTATGTCAGGCGGATCAGGAGGTGGCGGTGCCGGTAATATCTTCAGCGTTGGCAAATCCAAGGCTCAGATTTTTGATAAGGATACTCATGTGAAGGTCAATTTCAGCGATGTCGCCGGGCTTGAAGAAGCCAAGACCGAGGTGATGGAGATAGTTGATTTTCTCAAGAACCCCAAGAAATATACTTCTCTTGGCGGCAAGATACCCAAGGGAGCGTTGCTGGTAGGTCCTCCGGGAACCGGCAAGACACTGTTGGCAAAAGCTGTGGCAGGAGAAGCTAACGTTCCGTTCTTCTCCATCTCCGGATCGGACTTTGTTGAGATGTTCGTGGGTGTGGGAGCCTCGCGGGTGAGAGACCTGTTCCGCCAGGCAAAGGAAAAGGCCCCGTGTATCGTCTTCATTGATGAGATAGATGCCGTAGGCCGGGCGCGCGGACGCAATCCGAACTTCGGCGCCAATGATGAGCGTGAGAATACTCTCAACCAACTGCTGACCGAGATGGACGGTTTCGGAACCAACAGCGGGGTTATCATCCTGGCAGCGACAAACAGGGCTGACATACTTGACAAGGCACTGCTGAGGGCAGGCCGCTTTGACCGTCAGATAAGCGTGGAACTTCCTGATATAAAGGAGAGAGAGGCTATATTCAAGGTGCACCTGAGACCTATAAAGATTGATGAGGGATTTAATATTGCTTTCCTTGCAAAAAATACACCCGGCTTCTCAGGAGCTGACATTGCCAATGTATGTAATGAGGCAGCCCTCATTGCCGCGAGAGGCAACAAGACATCCGTTGAGAAGCAGGATTTCCTTGATGCTGTTGACCGTATCATCGGCGGGCTGGAGAAGAAGAACAAGATCATCTCAATAGACGAGAAGAGGACAATTGCATATCATGAAGCAGGTCATGCTACTGTCAGCTGGCTGCTTGAGTTTGCCAGTCCCCTCCTGAAGGTTACCATCATTCCAAGGGGCAAGGCCCTGGGGGCTGCATGGTACCTGCCTGAAGAGAGGTCAATATCTACACGCGAGCACATAATGGACGAACTGGCATATGAACTTGGCGGCAGGGCATCAGAAGAACTTGTAATAGGAAAAATATCCACAGGCGCCCTGAGCGATCTCGAGAAGGTCACCAAGCAGGCTTATGCAATGGTCGCATACTTCGGGATGTCCAAAAAGGTGGGGAATCTTAGTTTCTATGACTCGTCAGGTCAGTCTGATTACGGGTTCTCAAAGCCATACAGTGAGAAGACTGCAGAACTTATTGACAATGAGGCAAAAAAAATAATTGAAGAGTCATACAAAAAGGCCAAGGAGGTAATCTCAGCCAACATTACAGGTCTTACACAGCTTGCCGAGCAGCTGCTTGAAAAAGAGGTGATCTTCAGTGAGGACCTGGAGCAGATTTTCGGGAAGAGAAAAGGGGATAAGAGCAAAGATATTAAAGAAGAAGCCCAAAGCCCGGAGGCACCTGCCGGAGGAGAATAATGGAGAGTGAGTGGGTGGTCATAGCAAGATTCACGGATGATGTGAGATGTCAGATTGCCCTTGACCGTCTCATGAGTAACGATATTGAGGCAGTGGCTGTTGACAAGCGTGACAGTATCTACCGGTTCGGGGAGATCGAACTCTGTGTTCACCGTGACAATGTGATCATTGCCAAGGAAATGACTAAAGACCTCTGAAGTGGGAATCCTTATAAGACGGACAATAACAGGAGCTTTCATAGTAATCTTTGTTCTTGGAGGCTTATGGCTGCACCCCGTGTCTTTCTTTCTTGTAGGAGCAGTGATGCTCGCCGGCACCCAGAATGAATACTACAAAATGGTCCGGACCACAGGTGTCAGGCCACAGCTGGTTACGGGAATAATAACAGGTTTTCTTGTTTATTTCACTTCAACGATGGTAGCCATGGGATGGCTCCCAAAGGCCAGCTTTATGGCGCTTATTCCCGTGCTCTCAATTGTTATGGTGATAGAGCTCTTTCGCAAAGCTGAGAAGCCTTTTGACTCCCTCGCACACACTTTTTTCTCAATCCTGTATACGGCAGTTCCTATCTCGATGTTCCCCTTTGCAGCTTTCGGGCACACTGGTCTTGAACCGTTGATTGCGATGAACGGAATAGAGTTTTCCCCAGGCATCCTGGTCGGTTTCTTTCTTCTTCTCTGGTCCAATGATACAGGAGCTTACCTGGCTGGGTCTGCCTTTGGCCGGCACATGCTGATGGAGAGGATATCACCCAAAAAGTCATGGGAAGGATTTTTCGGAGGCATGTTACTGACCCTTGCTGTTGCCCGGCTGATGTCACCATGGCTTGGAGCCGCAGACACAAGGGGATGGATGATTATTGCCCTTATAATTACAGTTTCAGGGACACTGGGCGATCTTATTGAATCGATGCTCAAAAGAAGCCTCGGGGTCAAGGATTCGGGAAGCATCATGCCAGGGCACGGAGGATTTCTCGACAGGTTTGACAGCGTTGTTGTTGCTTTCCCTATGGTGTATCTTTATATAGCGTTATTCGGATAATATGAGACGCGGAAGGATGAGCATACACAAAGAGGGCTACAGGATAATTATCCTGGTATTTATTATTCTTGCAGGGGTCAATATTGCAGCACATTACTTCTGGACCGATATCGTTTTTCTTCGCTGGTTAATGCTGGCAGGCTCCCTGCTTTTCTTTGCCTTCATCCTCTTCTTTTTCAGGAAACCGGAAAGGAAACTGGTTCCTGACCCCCTGCTCATCTATGCACCGGCAGACGGCAAGGTGGTGGTAATGGAAGAGACTTTCGAGAAGGAATATTTCAAGGATATACGGCTGCAGATCTCTATTTTCATGTCACCTTTCAATATGCACAGCAACCGTTATCCTATCTCGGGGAAGGTTTCATACGTAAAATACCATCCGGGGAAGAAAATTGTGGCTTGGAGCCCCAAATCGTCTGAATTGAACGAAAGGAGCACCGTAGTTGTTGAATCAGAGAACGGGACTGAGATTCTCGTAAGACAGGTAGCTGGAGCAGTGGCACGGCGCATCGTGACATACTCCCATAAGGGCGATGCAGTGCACCAGGGAGATGAGCTGGGATTCATTAAATTCGGATCACGGGTTGACATCTTTTTCCCTGGCGGAACCCGGGTGAATGTCCAGATGTTTCAGCAGGTGAAGGCAAACAGGACTATCATTGCGAGAGTTTTATAGTTTACAGATATGAAACAGGATAACAGAATTATAGATCTTACCGGCGATGTAAAATGGATTGGCGTGCTTGACCCTGACATCAGGGTATTTGATATTGTTATGCACACTGAGTACGGTACTACCTATAACTCGTATTTCATAAATGCTGATAAGAAGACAGTCATTGAACTGGCAAAGGAGAAATTCAGTGAAACATATCTCAGCAAGCTGAGGAGGGTCATCGACCCGGGTAAGGTTGACTACATCATTCTTGACCATACTGAACCTGACCATTCAGGATGTATGCGTAAGCTGGTTGATCTGGCTCCTCAGGCAACGGTCGTCGGCAGCGGGAATGCAATCCGATACCTGACTGACATTGTCAACAGGCCTTTCAAGTCCATGGTGGTAAAAGACGGGGATACGCTGGATCTTGGCAACAAGACACTGAAGTTCATCGCTGCTCCCAACCTTCACTGGCCTGACACCATTTACACATACCTGGTTGAGGAAAAGATACTTTTTACTTGTGACTCATTCGGAGCACACTTCTGCCCTCCGGAGATGTTTGATGATAAAGCCGGTGACTACAGCGAGTCGTTCAGATACTATTTTGATGTCATTTTAAAGCCTTACAGCAAGTTCATGCTGAAGGCCATTGAGAAAATAAGTTCTCTTGACATATCGATGATTGCCACAGGTCACGGGCCGATTCTGAGGAGCACCTGGAGGCAAAAAGTAGATCAGACCAGGGAGATGGCGGAGAAATATATTACACTCACTACCGGCAAAGCGGAGAAAAGGATTCTGATAACATATGTATCTGCCTATGGCTATACGCGGGAAATGGCATATCTCATTGCCGGAGGAGCTTCCGGGGTTGACAATGTGGTCGTCGAGGTAATGGATATAGAGACAGCTGATATAGGTGAGATTGATTCAAAACTTACCCTTGCTGATGGTATTCTTATTGGCTCTCCGACGATAAATCAAAATACCCTGCTGCCGGTGTATAAAATGGCAGCCATGATAAGTCCTCTGCGCGATAAGGGTAAGCTCGCCGGAGCTTTCGGTTCATACGGATGGAGTGGCGAGGCGCCGAAGCTTATTGCGGAAATGCTGAAAAATCTTAAGCTCAGGATTTTCGAGGAGCCTGCAGCCTTTAAGTTCGCTCCGGAAAAGGACAAAGAGCGATCACTGCGCGAATACGGTGAACGGTTCGCCCGTCAGCTTCTTACCGATGGCAGTGAAGCGTAGAAATGAAAAGGCCCGCCAACCGGCAGGCCTGTTCCTTTCTTTTAATTATCTCATCTGTTATGAGATCTTCACTTCACAGATCTTCTCCTTCTTCTTCTCTTCTTCAAGTTTGGGTATCTCAACATTCAGAATGCCATCCTTGCAACTTGCTCCGATAGTTTCGCTGTTAACATCTTCAGGAAGATAGAAGCTGCGGCAGAATGAGCTGTAACTGAACTCTTTGCGCTTGTATCCATCCTGTTCCTGATTTTTTTCCTCCTGGTGCTCTGAAGAAATGGTGAGCACATCATCCTTCACTTCAATATGGAGATCTTTTTTATCCATACCGGGCACTGCCAGCTCAAGGTAAAAGGCTTTATCGTCTTCCCTGATGTTAACTGCCGGCAGATTGGAACCGGTACGGGTGAATGCAGGGAATAAATCTTCATTGAAGAAATCCTGGAATGTAAGAGGTTTGTAACCCCTTCTGTTGATCATTGGTAACATAATTGCCTCCTTTTTTATATTGTTAGACACTTTTAATGTTTACATCCTGATAATTTCAATAGTTATGCCATCTGAAATAAAATGCCATAATGGCAGTAAAGCATAAAATACATCTGACATAGTGGCATGTTTAAATATAATATTGTACTATCCTGAAATCTTTTTAAATTTGAGAAATAGTCTCATTATTGTATCCTGTAGGGGATTTTACAGACCGTAAAAACTAACCTGATGAATACCACACTACGTAACGTACTGGTAATAATTGGATTTGCCCTGGTGGTTTATCTTTTCTGGTTTTTCAGGAGTATTGTTGCCTATGTTCTGATAGCAGGCGTGATATCTCTTGTGGGCCGTCCGATAGTTGATCTTCTGAACAGCATCCATTTCCGTAAGCTTAAATTTCCAAAGTTCCTGAGTGCTCTCATTACGCTAACACTGGTCTGGGGGTTGATTGTTCTTTTCTTTGCAATATTTATCCCGCTCATTTCGGCACAGATCGATACCCTGTCAAAGATAGATTCCAGGGCCATTGTAGGCCTTGCCGAGGGGCAGCTGGATAAACTTGAAAAGCTCTTCCGGATGGCAAACCATGATCTTCCGGCAGACATGTCAGTCTATGACTTTGCAGCAAAGCGTGTCAGTGAGGCGCTAAACATATCATTTATTCAGGATTTTATGAGTTCCGCGGTAGGGACCCTTGGCAATGTTCTGGTTGCAGCTTTTTCTATTTCGTTCATTGCCTTCTTTTTTCTTAAAGACGAAGGCCTCTTCTATGGGTCGCTGATGGTATTGATACCTGAGAAATACGAGGACAAGGTACGACGGGCGCTCTACTCTATCAAGCGACTGCTGATCAGATATTTTGTTGGTATAATTATCGAAAGCACAACGGTGATGATCATCGTAACTGTTGGCATGACCATCGTCGGGCTGTCTTTCCAACAGTCGCTGGTAATGGGACTCATTGTGGGTGTGCTGAATGTCATTCCCTATGTTGGCCCATGGATTGGAGGCGCCATAGTTGTGGTTATGGGCATTGCAACAACTCTGACAACCGGAGGTCTGCCTGATGTCTTAATGCTGATAGTTTACATGTGTATTGTCGTTGCCTCGGCACAGCTTATTGACAATAATATTTTGCAACCCATGATCTATTCGCGAAGCGTGAGTGCACACCCTCTTGAGATTTTTGTTGTCATTCTTGCTGCCGGAAGTTTTGCCGGCATCCCGGGAATGATACTGGCAATTCCGGCGTACACTGTACTGAGGGTGCTGGCACGGGAGTTCTTCTATAAT
This sequence comes from Bacteroidales bacterium, assembly GCA_035530535.1. Classification (GTDB taxonomy): domain Bacteria; phylum Bacteroidota; class Bacteroidia; order Bacteroidales; family VadinHA17; genus SR-FBR-E99. The sequence goes on along the minus strand of DATKUS010000189.1, from coordinate 171 downwards.
TTCAGTACAGTCAAAAAGATCACCTCAAGCCTTGACGAAGAGTTCAAAGATGAAACAGATGACACGGTTATCAGCGACGGCGAATAATATTTTCCGGTTTTACCGTGACGGATTCAGCTCAATGTCATGGTGGGGCCGCAGGGTATGGCTGATAATAATTGTCAAGTTTTG
>DATKUS010000188.1:0-6569 GCA_035530535.1 Bacteroidales bacterium | reverse complement strand
TCTGCAGTTTGGTCCCGAGACATCCACTGCAAACCGGTGCTGCATGGGAGGAATGCTTGGCAACAACTCGTGCGGACTGCACTCTCTGCTCCACGGAAGCGTACGGGACCACATCCTGGAGGTGGAAGCCATATTATCCGACGGCTCCGAAGTGACATTCAGGGAGCTCTCCCCGGATGAGTTTCATGGCAAATGCGAGGGAGACCCTGACCTGGTTGAAACAAAGATCTACCGTAACCTCCGCGACATCCTTTCTGACCCGGTAAATGAAGACAGGATCAGAAGGGAGTTTCCTCATCCTCAGCTTAAGAGACGCAATAACGGTTATGCCCTTGACGTGCTGCTGGAGACTGACCCGTTTACCGGCAACGGTGAAAAGATAAACATCTGCAAACTCCTTGCGGGTTCGGAGGGAACTCTCGCCTTCACCAGCTCCCTCAAGCTAAACCTGGTAAGAATACCTGATTTAAAGACAGGGCTGCTCTGTGCACATTTCTATAGCCTGCAGGACGCAGTAAGGGCAAATATCATAGCCCTGAAACATAATCCGGCTGCTATAGAACTTATTGATGATTATATACTTAACTGTACAAAGGATAATATTGAACAGAACAGGAACCGTTTTTTTGTAAAAGGGGAACCGAAAATAATTCTCCTTATTGAAATACTGAGAGATACCATTGAGGAGATATCTGCCACCGCCTCTGCCATTGAGTCTGAGATGCGTGAAGCAGGATACGGTTATCATTTCCCGCTTTTCACAGGGGCTGATGAGATATTCAGAGTGTGGGAGCTTCGCAAAGCAGGCCTGGGTGTGCTGCTTAACATAGCCGGGCTGAAGAAAAGCGTGCAGGTGATAGAAGATACAGCCGTGTTACCGGATCTCTTTCCTGAATATATTGGCGAGATTGAAAGGTTGCTGGACAAATATGGCCTCAACTGCGCCTACTATGCTCATATTGCCACCGGTGAGCTCCACCTGAGTCCGCTGCTTGACCTGAAAGACCCTGATGACATAAGGATATTCCACAATCTTGCCCGGGATGTGGCGCACATTGTGAAAAAATACCGCGGATCACTCAGTGGAGAACATGGTGACGGCAGGCTTAGAGGAGAATTCATACCCATGATGCTGGGCAAACAAAATTATGAGTTGCTGAAAGAGGTGAAGCATACATGGGATCCTGGAAATATATTTAATCCGGGAAAAATAACGGATACTCCCTCAATAATCAAAAACCTGAGACATACGACAGGAAAAAGGACGCGGATACCCGGTACCACCTTTCATTTTCCTGAAGAAGAAGGACTGCTCTATGCGGTTGAAAAGTGCAGCGGGTCAGGCGATTGCCGGAAGAGTTCACTGATGGGTGGTACTATGTGCCCGACATTCATGGCTACCAGGGATGAGGATAAATCGACCCGCGCAAGAGCAAACATACTGAGGGAATACCTCACCAGGTCAGAGAAGAAGAACAGGTTTGACCATGAGGAGATCTACAGGGTGATGGACCTCTGTCTCTCGTGCAAGGCCTGCAAGTCAGAATGCCCATCAAATGTTGATGTTACAAAGTTCAAGGCCGAGTTCCTGCAGCATTATTATGATTCTCATCATGTGCCCTTCCGAACATTGCTGATAGCCTATCTGCCTCGTCTCAGCCGCTTTGGCCTCAGGGTGAGGCCGGTCACCAACTTTTTAACCCGCACAGCCCTTTTTAAACGCCTTGTTGGCTTTTCAGGCAAACGAAAGGTGCCTGCGCTTTCCCCAACAACATTGAGAAGCTGGTACCGGAAGCGAAAAGGTAAAGGGGGAAAGGTAAAAAACATTAAAGGTACGGTATGCCTCTTTGCTGATGAGTTTACGGACTTCAATGAGAGCGATATAGGCATAAAGGCAATAATGCTCCTTGAGACCCTGGGTTATGAGGTTGTGATCCCGAAACACGCAGAGAGCGGCCGTACATTTTTATCAAAAGGACTGCTGAGGTCTGCAAAGAAGGTAGCTATTGAAAATATCTTGCTCCTGAAAGATATCGTGAGTGACGAATTGCCGCTTGTGGGTATTGAACCTTCAGCACTGCTTACTTTCCGTGACGAATATCCGGAACTGGCAGGAAGCGGTCTTGCTGACAGCGCCAGGTCACTGGCAAAAAACTCAATGCTGATAGAGGAGTTCATTTGCAGGGAAGCGGATAAGGGAAACATTACTTCGGAGATGTTCACCGGTGACCCTTTAAAGATACTTCTTCACGGTCACTGCCAGCAGAAGGCTATAGCTTCTACAGCTCCCACAATCAGGATGCTCTCCCTGCCTTCAGGCTATAGGGTGGAGGAGATACCGAGCGGTTGCTGTGGCATGGCCGGAGCCTTCGGGTACGAGAAAGAACATTATGACCTCAGCATGAAAATAGGTGAGATGGTGCTATTCCCGGCCGTAAGAGATGCTGCCGCATCAACGGTCATTGTTGCTCCAGGAACATCATGCCGGCATCAGATTGCTGACGGAACGGGCAAAAAAGCATGCCATCCGGTGGAGGTGATGTATGAAGCACTGATAAAGTGAAATGAACAGTAAATAAATCAATGAAATGAATACCGCAGGGTTTACAAAGGTTGAGCAGGTTTTCTTGGACCGCTCGGGAAGGAAAAGTTTTTCTTCCGTGATGCCTTACATCGTTGTAAAGAATTTTCCAAACCTTGGACTGCTGACATCACTCAGGTTTCTTGAATGGGTTGCGGAAAATCCTGAAGGGGTGATAAGCCTTCCTACCGGCAAAACACCCGAATATTTTATTAAATGGACCCAGTACCTTCTTAATAACTGGGATAAGCCTGAGGCAAGGCGCATCAGGGAAATGAACGGACTTCTTCTGAAAGAGAAACCCTCGCTTAAAGGCCTGCACTTCGTTCAGATAGATGAGTTCTACCCAATAAACCCGAAGCAACACAACAGTTTCTTCGACTATGTTACAAATTATTATATAAAAGGATTTGACCTTGATCCCGCGAAAGCCCTGCTTATCAACTCTGACGAGATAAAACTTGGTGAAGGAAAACACTTTACCGAGGTATTTCCTGATAACATTATTGATCTTACACTCAGGAACAGGGAGGCATTGACGCCTGCAGAAAAGCTTCAGCAGGCATCCATTTTCAGGATTGACAACTGGTGCACGGGATATGAAAAGCGGATCCGGGCCCTTGGCGGGATCGGATTTTTCCTCGGCGGAATCGGTCCTGACGGACATATAGCCTTTAATACCCGGGGAAGCGACCATAATTCTGCAACCAGGCTGACAGCCACAAACTTTGAGACGCAGGCGGCTTCGGCAGGAGATCTCGGGGGTATAGAAGTCTCCCGGAAAAGGCTGGTCATTACGATAGGACTCGGCACTATTGTTCACAATCCCGGGGGAGTTTCCATAATCTTTGCTGCCGGTGAAGCCAAAGCGCTGGTTGTGAAGAATGCCCTTGAAAACAGTCCTGATAATCTTTATCCCGCAACAGTCCTCCAGAGTCAGAAGAACGCACGATTCTATATCACAGAAGGAGCTTCGGTACAGCTCCCTGACAGCATAGAACGTTATTACCGGGAGGGTGAATGGACTTTTGAAAAGACCGAGAGAGCAGTCTTCGACCTCTGTCAGAAGATCGATAAATATGCGCACAAGCTTGTCATTGAGGACCTCCGGAACGATCAGTACTGCTCATTGATACCGGATCTGAGCCTGAACAGAGTAGGAGAGGTTATTGAGTCGGTGAAAACCAAAATAGAAGCAGGACTGGAGAGAGAGAGGAATCAGACATTCTTCCATACAGGTCCGCATCATGATGATATTATGCTGGGAATTTTTCCAGCCATTATCCCCCAGTTGAGGGAGATAACCAACGAATTTCATTTCGCGGTGCTGACCTCGGGATTTACGGCGGTAACGAACGATATGCCGCTGAAACTTCTCCGGGAGACACTGCATCTGACATCTGTGGATAAAATACAGATGCTGAAGTATTCAGATTTTTATGAAAGCGGTTACAAGTTCAAATGGGATAAGGATGTAAGCCACTATCTCGATAAGACAGCTGACAAGGATGAAGCCGGTAAGTTAAGAGGCATTTGTCACCGGATAGTCAGGGCAATGGTTGATATTTACAAGCTGAAATCAAATGAAGAGCTTGTAGGCCAGCTGCAGAAAAATATAGCTCTTATCACTTCAAGCTACAACGGGGAGAAGAACCCCCCTGATATACAGAGACTGAAGGGGATGCTACGGGAGTATGAAGAAGAGCTGGTATGGGCTCATTACGGCGTCAAGGTTCAGAATATTGAACATCTCAGGTTAGGGTTTTATACCGGCGACATCTTTACCCAGCAGCCTGACCGCAACAGGGATGTGGAGCCTGTGCTCCGGTGCCTGAGACGTATACAGCCTACCGTTATCAGTCTCGCATTTGATCCCGAGGGATCGGGCCCGGATACTCATTACAAGGTTTTGCAGGCTATTGCCGAAGCACTCCGCCAGTGGAGTGCAGAGAAGGACCTGTCGGAATTGAGGATAATCGGCTACCGGAATGTATGGTACAGATTTTTACCATCAGAAGCAAACGTCTATACCCCTGTGTCCCTTAATTCAATGGCAGTGCTTAATCAGTCCTTCAGAGACTGCTATGTCAGTCAGGTGAACGCCTCTTTCCCCAGTCCGGAGTACGACGGCCCCTTCAGCGACCTCTCGCAGAAAGTATGGGTGGAACAGTTTAAACAGGTGCAGCTGATCCTCGGAAAGGATTTTTTCTATGAAAACGAGAGTCCCAAGATAAGGGGGACACACGGGATGGTTTATCATAAAGAAATGAAGCTCAACGAGTTTCTGGAACACGCACGTGAACTTGAAAAGAGCGTTGAAGGCGAAGCCCTGTAGCTTGCGGATTAATTATAGAGAAAATACTTTTCAGCCTGCTTCCTGAAGGCCGGGATATCCCTGCTCCAGATGCCCTCGATAGCGCTGACCTTAAATTCCTTTGAAAATTCTTTCCGGACAAGGTCTGTCCCGCAGACTTTATCGAACATTGATAGTCTTGACGGATCGCACATCTCAAAGAGGTTCTTGTCAGGCCACAAACTGTGAGTCTCCTGCATCAAATAAAATTGCAGGAGTGACAGTGGTACCTTTTCAACATCTGTGAAATGGATCTGGACTCCGTGAACTGTTTTGCCCTGGGAGGTGCTGTAATAAGGCTTATAATGCACAGGTCTGAAGATCACGCCGGGCAGATGCAGTCCGTTGAGGTTTTTGGCGAGGGAGTCGGCATCAATCCATTCGGCTGCAAAAAGCTGGAAGGGGAGGGTATAGCCTACACCAATGCTTACGGAATATAGCTCACCTGCAATCCCTGTTGCGGGATAAAAAAGCGGCGAATCGCCATGGGGTACATGCGGTGATGAAGGTACCCACTGCAGTCCTGTATTTTCAAAGTACATATTCCGGTGCCATCCTTTCATCTCAATCACTTCCAGATCGCACTGCACGCCATTGGCAAGTAGCCGTTCACCGTTGAGCAGGAGAGCCAGTTCACCTACAGTGAGCCCATGGAGATAGGGTATCGGAAACTGGCTGACAAAAGAGATGAACCCAGGTCTGGTGAGCGCGCCTTCCATGCGAATACCGCCAAGAGGATTAGGTCTGTCAAGCACCACAACTTTAATATTATTCTCCGCAGCAGCTTCCATCACAAGTCCCAGGGTACTTATAAAGGTATATGACCTCGATCCGATATCCTGGATGTCATAAACCAGAACATCCAGCCCCAGCAACATCTCCTTTGTCGGTTTGCGGGTCTTGCCATAGAGACTGTAAACCGGCAGTTTTGTCACAGGATCTGTTTCTGTAAGTACATATTCTCCTGCGGTGAAATCGCCCCTGACACCGTGCTCCGGCCCGAAAAGAGAAACAAGCTTTACTCCGGGAGCATTAAATAATATATCCACCGTCGATCTCAGGTTCCGGTCAACACCGGTGGGGTTAGTAACGAGCCCGACTCTTTTGCCGAGCAGGGGAGCAAAATCAATGCTTACAAGCTGTTCAATGCCCGTTGACACTGCCTGTCCGTTTATAATGCCAGTTGATGCCAGGGCAAGGCAGAACGCCATTATTGACCTGACCGAAAAATTTAAAGTTGTATTCATATGTTCTTTTACTATTTTAGTTCACTCCCAACTCTAGTTCACTCCCAACTCTTTTTTTGTATTATCTGAGAATATAAATAAACAACTAATTTAAACAAATAATTGAAAAACAAATGATATCACATTTAGGAATTTTGTATTGACAGCTTACAAATTACGTGTACTTTACAATTAGTCAGATAATTATAAAATTCTAATTAAAAACCAAAAGTCCTTGACTTAGTTTAAAAAAAACTTTACATTTGGGTTTGTAAGTTGTAATACAACAAACCATGAAACACTCCATACACCTGTTAATTCTTGCATTTGTACTTCAGCTTGCGGGCTGCAGGGAAGCTGAGGTACCTCGTAATATTATTGCGGATATTGATTCTATAGCCGCCGGATG
>DATKUS010000187.1:0-18917 GCA_035530535.1 Bacteroidales bacterium | reverse complement strand
ATGCCCTTACCGGTGTTGATGCGCGCATCATCCTTCTCACCGGCAAATGGTTTCCTACTGGCGCCCACAAGGTGGGGGCAGCATACGGATGCCTGGCACCAAGTATTATCACCGGCGGTTTTGACCCCACCTACCACAAGGCCGTTTGGCCTTCAACAGGTAACTATTGCAGAGGCGGCGCCTTCGACTCCCGCCTGATGGGCACCGAATCAGTGGCCATACTGCCTGAGGAGATGAGCCAGGAGCGATTCACCTGGCTGCGAGATGTCATAGGCTCTGAGGTGATAGCCACCCCTGGCTCCGAATCAAACGTAAAGGAGATTTATGATAAATGCTGGGAGATACGGAAAACACGTCCCGAATGTATAATATTCAACCAGTTTGATGAGTTCGGCAATCCCGCCTGGCATTATAACGTCACAGGCAATGCCATTGAGGAGGTATTTAACCGGACAAAAGGGGCGAACAGCCGCCTGGCAGCTTATATCTCCGCCACAGGATCAGCAGGCACAATAGCTGCAGGCGACTACCTCAGAACCGTGAAACCACTTGTCAGAGTGGTGGCTTCGGAGGCGCTTCAGTGCCCTACCCTGCTTATGAATGGCTTCGGAAGCCACAGGATAGAGGGCATAGGCGACAAACATGTTCCCTGGGTCCATAACGTTAAAAACACAGATGTGGTCACCGCTATTGATGATGAAGACTGCATGAGGATATTCAGACTCTTCAATGAGGAGAAAGGCCATGAATACCTTAAGTCAGCAGGCATAGGCGGTAAGATAATCAGCGACCTTCACCTGATAGGCATATCGGGCATAAGCAATATGATATCAGCCATCAAGACAGCCAGGTATTTCGAGATGACTGGTGATGATATCATCATAACCATTGCGACCGACTCTGCTGACATGTACAAATCAAGACTTACCGGGTTAACCGCAGAGAGAGGAGAATATTCAGATATCAAGGCTGTAAAGGATCTTGAAAAATGCCTCCTCGGCGTAAGTTGCGATAACATGAGGGAGCTGGGTTATAATGACAGAAAGGCACTCCATAACCTGAAATATTATACCTGGGTTGAACAGCAGGGTAAAGAGGTGGAAGACCTGAACCAGCTCTGGTATGACAGGCAGATATGGAACAGGATGTTTATGCAGGTTGAACGCTGGGATAAAATGATAGATGAATTCAACGAAAGGACAGGGTTGTTGAAGGAACTGTAGCCTGTGAAGGTGAGGGTCTCTATTAATTTCATACTATGAATCCAAACAAATTTTTATATAAATGCACCGATTGCGGCAGGGAGTACAGCACCGGTGAAACAATCTATTTGTGCCCCGCATGCTGCATCACAAACAGAGCAACAAACCCGCCGTCAGGTGTCCTGAAGATACTGTACGACTACAGTGATCTGCGAAAGAAAGACTACCGCTTTGATGATCTGAAGAAAAGCGGCTTCGCAGACCTTCTTCCCATCGCTTCACTTGACAGTTACCCGTCGTTACGCGTTGGCAATACTCCATTGTATACCATGAACACCGTTGACGGTGAGAGAGTCCCCTTCCGGTTACATCTGAAAGATGACTCTCAGAACCCTACTTATTCCTTTAAAGACAGGGCCTCAGCGCTGGTGTCGGCTTATGCCGTGGAACATGATCTCGGGACAATAGTGACTGCATCTACCGGAAATGCCGGCTCCTCACTGGCCGGGATATGTGCTTCGAAGGGTCAGAAGGCGGTCATTATGGTGCCTGAAACAGCGCCGCTGGCAAAACTTACACAGATAATTATGTATGGCGCCACACTGGTGCCGGTAAAAGGCACTTATGACGATGCCTTTGACCTGAGTATCAGGGCCTCGGAAGAATTCGGATGGTACAACCGCAATACAGCTTATAACCCGCTAACAATAGAGGGTAAAAAAACGGTTTCATTTGAACTGTTTGACCAACTGCAGTTTAAGGTGCCTGACAGGATCTTTGTGCCTGTAGGTGATGGAGTGATAATCTCAGGCATCTACAAGGGTTTTGAGGACCTCATGCAGTTGAATTTAATTGACCGCATGCCCGTCATCATTGCCGTACAGTCGGAAAAAAGCGATAACCTGGTCAGAAATATCGGGATGAAGGAGTTTTCAGTTATTCCGTCATCAACAATAGCCGACTCCATCTCGGTCGATATTCCCAGGAACTTTTTCATGACCCGCGGTTATATGCAACAATACGGCGGCGAAGCAATCACCGTATCTGACGAAGAGATTACCAGGGCCTCATCGGTATTGTCAGCATCCACAGGACTGTTTGCTGAGCCCGCCGCTGCTGCGGCTTTTGCCGGACTGCTCTCGTACCTCAGGGACAACAGGATCACGGAGAACTCAGACAATGTGGTTATGCTCACAGGCAGCGGGCTGAAAGACCTGAAGTCAGTGGCGTCCATCATCAGGATGCCGGAGTCAATACCCCCTTCAATTGAGGAACTGAAGAGACTGTTAGCATGATTACTTACACTCTCAACGGCATCAAAAGAGCTTTCACAGGCGATGAAGACGAATCGCTGTTAACCCACTTGCGGCTTGAGAGTAAGATAACCTCTGCAAAAGACGGATGCTCAGGCCAGGGTGTTTGCGGCGCCTGCACCGTGGAGATAGACGGCAGGGCTACGATGGCCTGCAGGACAAAGATGGGAGACCTGGAGGGGGCGGAGATAGTGACCGCTGAAGGACTGCCCGTCTCATTCTCCAAAGTTATGGCCCGGAATTTTGCAGAGAAAGGCGCCGTGCAGTGCGGCTTCTGCTCCCCCGGAATGATAATGAGGGCAAAGAGCCTTTATAATATAAACAGGACCCCTTCCAGGGAAGATATTATCAGGGCCATCACCCCTAACCTGTGCAGGTGTACAGGTTATGTGAAGATCGTGGATGCCATCATGGCAGCATTTAATGAACTGAGCGGAGAGGGAGAAGTACCTGAGAAGGCTTCGGCACTTGTCGGAGCCCGCTACCCTAAATACCAGGCGGAAGAGACAGCCCTGGGCGCCAGGGACTTTGTTGACGACATTCGCTTTCCGGAAATGCTCCACGGAGCCTTGAGGTTCAGTGATCATCCCAGGGCCATAGTGGTGAAAATTGATCTCACCGAAGCCCTGAAAGCAGAAGGTGTGGTTAAGATCTTTACTGCCAGGGATATCCCCGGAGATCACAGAACAGGGCTGATCTTTAAAGACTGGCCTCTCATGATCGACGAGGGTGAGACAATAAATTACATAGGCGATGTGCTGGCAGGGGTGGTTGCCATAACTGAAAAGGCTGCCCGTGCAGCTGCCAGCCTCATAAAAATCGATTATGATGTTCTCGTGCCTGTCACTGAGATGACTGAGGCGGTGAAACCTGGCAGCACACAGGTGCACCACGGCAGATCAAATGTCCTGGAAACATGCAGCATCAGTTTCGGTGATGCTGACAGAGCATTAAGGGAATCAGCCTATGTCTCTTCCGGAGTTTATGAAACTCAACGCATAGAACATGCCTTCCTGGAAACGGAGACAGCCATAGCCATTCCTGATGGTGATGGAATAAGACTTTACAGCCAGGGGCAGGGAGTATATGTCGACAGAAGAGCTGTGGCAGAGATACTGGGACTGGAAGAAGACCTGGTGAAGGTGGTGCAGGTACAGAACGGTGGCGGCTTTGGCGGCAAGGAGGATATAACGGTACAGGGACATGCTTCACTGTTTGCATACGCGCTGAAGCAGCCCGTGAGGGTCCATCTTAACAGGGATGAGTCAATAATAATGCACCCCAAGCGTCATCCGGTAAGGATGGAAATAAGCATCTGTTGCGATGGGGCCGGGAGATTCACCGCCCTGAGACTCAATGCCGTGGGCGACACCGGGGCTTATGCCTCCGTCGGTACCAAAGTGATGGAACGGGTAGTGGGCCATGCCACAGGCGCATATGCCATCCCTGCCGTAGATATCAGGTCCGTCACTGCCTATACCAATAATATCCCCTCAGGCGCTATGCGCGGCTTTGGAGTGCCCCAGGTAGTTTTCGCCGTTGAGAGCTGCGTGGATGAGCTATGCAAAATGGGAGGCTTCGACCGCTGGCAGATTAGATATGACAATGCTCTTGATGAAGGAGGTAAAACAGCCACGGGACAGGTGCTGAGAGGAGTGGGATTGAAAAAGACTCTCCTGGCAGTGAGAGATGCATTCAGGGAAGCTAAATATGCAGGGATTGCCTGTGGCATCAAGAACACCGGCGTGGGTAATGGCATGATTGATGACAGCGAAGTATCAATTGAAATAGTCTCCGGCAGAAAAGTAGTGGTAAACCATGGCTGGAGCGAAATGGGACAGGGAATACATACTATGGCCGTCCAGACACTGCACCAGGAGACAGGCATTGACCCCGGCATCATAGAGGTGAAGGTGGAGACGGAAGCCGGACTGCCAACAGGCATGACTACCTCGTCAAGGGCTACGGCACTGATGGGAAACGCAATAATCGATGCCTCTGGGAGACTGAGAGAAGATCTCCGCCGCGGTTCCCTGGAACAGTTGGCTGGACGTGTCTATAAGGGGAAATATGTCTGCGACTGGACCTGCAAACCCGGTGCTGACACCGATGAACCCGTCATCCATTTTGCTTACGGTTACGCAACACAGGTGGCGATACTCAATGATGATGGCGAATTGATTAAGATAATTGCGGCACATGACGCCGGTAAGATCATGAACCGAATGCTGTTCGAGGGACAGATAGAAGGTGCCATACATATGGGAATGGGTTATGCGCTGACAGAAGACCTGCCGCTCAGGGATGGCAGGCCTGTGAGCCTTAAATTCAATGACCTGGGCATCATAAGGGCCTCATCAATGCCCGAAACAGAGATAATAGGCATTGAAGAGCAGGATCCTGTGGGACCCTACGGAACCAAAGGCATAGGCGAGATTGGCATGGTGCCTACCGCAGCCGCAATAGCCAATGCCCTCTGTGCCTACGACGGCATCAGGAGAACAAAACTGCCTGTCAGAAGGAATAAATAATCATTTTTTACAGAAAAAGACGATGCCGGTACTACTTAAAAACGCAACATATATCGACTGGAAAACACTTGAATTCAGCCGGAAAAATATCCTGGCCGAAGAGAAAAGTAGTTCTGTCACCTTTATTGATGACATTGAGGAAGCAATAGGGAAGTATAAGCCGGAGGTGATCGACTGTAACGGTAAACTGGTCACAAAATCCTTCGCTGTAGGTCATCATCATGCCTACTCGGCATTGTCACGGGGAATGGGCGCACTAAAAAAGAGTCCTGAAAATTTCTATGAGATCCTTAAATATGTCTGGTGGACGCTTGACAAATGTCTTGATCCTGAGATGATTGAAGCCAGTGCCCTGATGACGGCCATAGCATGTGCAAAGGCAGGCTCGACCTTTGTCATCGACCATCATGCCTCACCCCATTCGGTTAAAGGATCACTGGAGATAATTGCCGGAGCATTTGAAAAAGTCGGGGTGTCTCACCTTCTCTGTTATGAAATATCTGATCGCGACGGGCATAAGGTTGCGGTTGAAGGACTCGAAGAAACCGCTTCATATCTCGAACATCATCAGGGTCTGGTGGGACTGCATGCCTCGTTCACCGTCAGAAACGACACTCTGAAGAAGGCAGTGGAAATGATGAATAGTTATCACTCCGGGATCCATATACATGTTGCGGAGGATAATCATGACCAGGATGTATGCCTCATGAGACACGGTAAAAGAGTTGTTCAAAGACTCAGTGAAGCCGGCGCCCTGCACTCCTCAAAGACCCTCCTCGTCCACTGTCTGCACCTTGAGGACAATGAAAGGGAGATCATCCGCAAATCCCAGGCCTGGGTGGTGCAGAACAGCGAAAGCAACCTGAATAACAATGTCGGGTACTTTAATGGTGCAGGTCTGGGAGAAAAAATTTTGTTGGGCACCGACGGCATGCACAGTGACATGCTTCAAAGCGCGAAAGCTGCTTTTTTTGTGGGACAGAGGTATGATACGATCAGCTACTCCTCAACATACGACAGGTTCCGAAATGTTCACAGGTATCTGAATGACAATCACTTTACGAGTGACGGCGACAACAGCCTAGTGGTGCTCGATTATGATCCGCCCACCCCTCTGAACAGCAATAATTTTTTTGGTCATTTTATTTTCGGCATTACCTCAAACCATGTCAGGGATGTCATCTCCGGAGGCAGACTTATTGTGAGGGATCGGGAGTTAACAACTATTAATGAAGCTGACGTGCTGACTGTGTCACGGAAGCAGGCAGAACGACTCTGGAAGAAGATGAAGGATATTCATTAGCAATGCCTGTTAGATACAGCATCACCACAGTTTTTATCCGTAAAACTCTCTCTTCCGGTTGCCGGTATTGCTTAGGATGTCAAGGCAGATGTTGACGTCATTAACTATCTGAAAGTCGAACATACCAACGCAGATAAAGTCTGCACCGTTTTCAATAGCCCATTTAAATCCGTCCTCCGGCGTAATGGCACCGGCAGCAAGTACTTTGAATCCCACCACAGGAATTTTTGACCTGTTGACAAATTCGACGGTTCTGTCAGGGAAAAGACAGAAAATATTATCATGGAACCTGTTGTGATCAAGGTATTTCTGACCGTCGACCTCAAAAGGAATGCGGTTCTCCATCGGGTGGGCAGACCAGTAATTATCGTGATGCATCGTCTGCATGTAATAGTCAGGTATTATCCCCTGCTCTTCGCAATAAAAAAGAGAATCAATAGTGTGAGCTGCCAGCCCTGCCGTATAGCCCTGTGCCCTGATCCTGCCCAGCATCGCCTGGATGACCTCCGGTTTCTTATCCCTAACCAGCCAGTCGCACCAGTTACCCTGCACCTGCAGGATGTCAGCACCAAAATCAATAGCCTTGTTTATCTGATCATAATAGTCGTTCTTCTCCATGTCAGGAGCAACGTGTGATATCACCTTTATCTTGCTGCCCGTGTTTCTCTTATACTTGGCCATCACGGCATTGGTTGGAAAACCGATGTTGATGGTATTTATACCTGCATTTTCAGCAAGTATCAGTGTCTCATAGATCTTCTTCTCGGTATTGTAAGCCTTGAAAAGCGATGAAACATAAATAAGATCACGCGCATGAGCCCACCCACCAATCAGGTTACCTCCCATTATCAACCTGCTGATCTCATGACCGGCAATCTTACCTTTTGGGAGGACTCCTTTCAACTCACCAAGGGCTGCACGGTCAAGCTGTATCGTGGCTCCTGACAGTGCATCAATACCATATTTTTTACCGGTTGTGTAAGCCCCCCATCCCATCAAACCAAGGAAAGGGAGAGAGGCAAGATTCCTGATCAGGTCACGTCTTGAATCAGAGTGCCGGATCACAGCCTCCGCAGTCTGGCTCTTTTCTGATTTTACTGATCGTTTACTTTTAATAATGGCGTCCATGCCATAACCCTTCTCTTTCAGGAAAACCAGCAACAGCAATGCAGCAGCCTCAATAAAGATCATGTTAACGATGTATAGATGCCCCTCCTCTGCATTGAGCAGAGAATCGCCAAATGGAGGATATGCAAAATAGTATAAGGCCAGCAACATGACACCGGCAATGGAGGCGCTTCGTATCAGCAGTCCTGTAACCAGACCCAGACCAATCAGGATCAGGCCGTATACATTCAGTATATCAACAACCTGCAAAACCGCCTCTGATGACGAAAGCCAATGATAGAAGTTTGAAAACGGTCCGGTGGTGTTTGCAAGATATGAGAATGCGGACCAGTCCTTTATTACAAGTTTTGAAACACCTTCATAAAGAAAATGCCACCCGATAATCATGCGGAGTACAGTTATCGGGAGCTTCGTGAAGTCTGTTTTGAGTTTTTTGTTCATCTGCCCCTGGATATTGATTTGATTTTCAGTTCAACATCATAAAATTATTTAATTTATTCTTAATTTGTTGCGTGAATGAATATTAAGAGTTTATGGAAAAGAAAGGACTGAGAGTAATAATTACCGGTTCAACCGGTATGGTTGGTGAGGGTGTATTGCTTGTCTGCCTTCAGAATCCCGCTGTTGAAAAGGTGCTGACCGTGAGCAGGAGACCTTCAGGTATTAACCACCCTAAGCTGACAGAGATCATCCATGAGAACTTCCATGATCTCTCTGCTGTTGAGTCACAACTGTCAGGATATGATGCCTGTTTCTTCTGTCTGGGTGTCTCATCTGTAGGAATGAAAAGTGATGAGTACTACAAAGTGACCTATGAGCTGACAATGCATTTCGGAGAGACGGTGAGCAGGCTGAACAACGATATGGTCTTTTGTTATGTCTCCGGCGCCGGCACCGACAGCAGTGAAAAAGGCCGTATCAAATGGGCCAGAGTAAAAGGGAAAACTGAAAATGACCTTATGAAGCTTCCTTTCAGAAAAGTCTACGGCTACCGTCCCGGTTTTATGAAACCCGTAGCAGGCCAGACTAAGACACTGCCGTATTACAAGTACGTTAACTGGCTCTTCCCGGTAGGTAAAAAGCTTTACCCTGAGGGCTTCAACACCCTGGAGGAGGTGGGCCTTTCGATGATCAGTCTTGCCGGCAGGGATTATGATAAGAATATTTTAAGGGGAAAAGACATTTCAGCACTTGCTGCGGCACAAAAAGCAAAAGAACAACAGTAATCAAAAAAGATACAGCCATGTATTACATCCTCTTTTATAAGACAGTTGACGGTTACATCGAAAAACGTGCTCCTCTGCGTCCGTTGCATCTTGACCTGGTGAATGATACTCACCTGAAAGGAACCCTGGTGATGGCCGGTGCCCTGGCCGATCCTGCTGACGGTGCAATACTGGTGTTCAAAGGCGACAGCCCACAAGTAGCCGAAGAGTTTGTCGCCAGTGATCCTTATGTTAAAAACGGACTTATTAAAGAATGGACCATACGACCGTGGATTGTCGTAGTCGGTGGGGAATAAGAGTGAATCATTCTTTGCCGGAAAGCCACAGAGACAGTTGCCGCAATGGCATGTCTTTTACCCTTAACGGTAAGCCTGTTGCTTTTCTGAGGTCATTTTAATGCCTGTCCCTCCCGGCCGGACATAAAGGTTGTTTTATTTTATACCATAATCCTTTTGCTTATTTTTGGACCCGATATGTCCCGGGTAAGGATTTTCCCCTGCCCAGGGTAAAAATATTCGCTGATGACAGAAATTGAAAAATACTTCAACCCTTTCAGGAAGAAGATTATTGGCAATAACTATGAAATAAAGACACCATATGGCCTGAAAAAGCTGGTTTATGCCGACTGGATTGCCAGCGGAAGGCTTTATGGACCGATTGAGGACAGAATATCAAAGGACATCGGGCCAATGGTCGGCAACACTCATTCAGAATCGTCAGCCACGGGAGAGGCAATGACCGAGGCGTATCACCATGCTCAGAAAATTGTCAAGCGTCATGTAAAAGCTGATGACAATGATATCCTGATTTTTACCGGGAGCGGTATGACCTCTGCTTTAGCCAAGCTGCAAAGAATACTTGGATTAAAGATTCCAGAGCAGGCAAAAAATTACTGTGCCTTTGCAAACGGGGAACATTATAAATGCAAATCTATCCAGGGAGATAACAGACCTGTAGTTTTCCTGACTCATACCGAACACCATTCCAACCATACTTCATGGTTTGAAACAATTGCTGATGTAGTTGTGCTCGAACCGACTTCAGATTTGAAAGTCAATCCTGATTCGCTCAGGAAGGAAATTGTAAAATACGCTGACCGCCCACTACTTATCGGTTCATTCTCAGCATGCTCGAATGTAACGGGCTACATGCCTGACTATTATGAACTTGCCGAAATAATGCACCGGCACAACGGTTACTGTTTCGTGGACTTTGCAGCTTCGGCACCCTATGTTGACATCGATATGCATCCGGCAGATGAACTCAGGCGTCTTGACGCGATTTTCTTTTCGCCCCATAAGTTCCTCGGAGGACCGGGAAGTGCTGGGGTGCTGATCTTTAATAAAATACTTTATAAAAACATTACTCCGGACACTCCCGGCGGAGGAACTGTTAAATGGACAAACAGGTGGGGAGGATACAGCTACATTGCAGATATTGAAGTTAAGGAAGACGGAGGTACTCCAGGGTTCCTGCAGGGCATAAAGGCTGCCCTGGCTGTCACCTTAAAGGAAAATATGGATACAAAAATGATCCGCCAGAGAGAGCTTGAGCTTAACAAGTTAACCTTCAGGGAATTATCTAAAATTGAGGGCCTCCATTTATTGGCAGGTAACATTAAAGAGAGGATGAGTGTCTTCTCCTTTTATATTGATAACATTCATCATAACCTCGTCACAAGACTGCTGAATGACCGATTCGGGATTCAGGTCAGGGGCGGGTGTTCCTGTGCCGGCACTTACGGTCATTTTCTTTTAGGAGTTAATTTTAGCATGTCTAAGGAAATTACTGATAAGATAGATTCCGGAGATCTTTCCATGAAACCCGGATGGGTAAGACTGTCGCTCCATCCTACAATGACTGATGATGAGCTTCTCTTTATCCTTGATGCCATCAGACAGACTGTTGAAAATGCCAGGGAGTGGAAAAAGGATTATGTCTATGACAAACACACAAATGAATTCAGGCACAGTAAGTTTCCTGAAATGTCAGATTCAGATCTTACCGGATGGTTTACAATCTCCTGACAGTAATAAAAAGCTTTTAAAAAGAAAGTCCGCACTATAATTATATCATCTAATGAAAAGTATTAACAGCGAGTTTGACAACAAAGCAGCCGACTGGGATAAAAATCCCATGCATTGGGACCGGTCTGTGGCTATTACAGATCTGATAAAGAAGCTCATACCCTTAAATAAACAGATGACTGCCCTTGAATTTGGTGCCGGAACAGGTATAGCCAGTTTCATGCTTAAAGATCATCTGAAGGAAATAACCCTGATGGACAGTTCATCTGAAATGGTGAAGGTGATGAACGAAAAGATAAGTAACACCGGGGTGAAAAATCTGAAACCCCTGAAGTTTGATCTGGAACATGATGATTATAAGGGCGGTAAGTTTGATCTAATATTTACGCAGATGGTTCTTCACCATGTTATCGATATTGAGAAAATTATTAAGAAGTTTTATGATCTTCTTAATACTCATGGCTACCTGGCAATTGCAGATCTTTATCCCGAAGAAGGTTCATTTCACGGTATAGAGTTTACCGGTCATAAGGGTTTCAATGTCGAAATCCTATCAACCCGGATCAGGAAACAGGGTTTTAAAAATGTTTCACACAGGAAGGGTTTCGTCATCAATAAGAAAATGGAGGAAGACAAGACAAAACAGTTTGATGTGTTCCTCCTTACAGCGCAGCGCAAAACTGCAGAATAAGAGAAAAAGGCTGAGGGCCAGATATTTTAATGCCTGACTCTCACGGGATAAGCCGGGCGTTGCGGGGCCACCTGCGGGTTTTTCTCCAGTTCCTTAAGTGCCACCTCAATAGCCTTCTCAAGTTGCGGATCTCTGCCCATGATAACCTCTGCAGGCCATTGTTCCACTTCGACATCAGGCGCCACCCCCACATTCTCTACAATAAACCCATCTTTGGTCCATATTGCCAGGTTTGGCGCTGTAACGCCTCCACCGTCCATCAGTTCAGGGAATCCTACCATGCCAACCAGTCCGCCCCAGGTGCGTTTTCCCACCAGCGTGCCAACCTCAAACTTGCGGAACATCCATGGCAGCATGTCACCGCCTGATCCGGCCGTCTCGTCAATGATCATCACCTTGGGACCCTGGATAGAGGCACTGGGGGTTTTAAGATCGATACCGTAACGCATGTTCCAGTTAGCCTGATACGGTTTTCTCAATATGTCAATATAATAATCCGCAATCAACCCACCGCCGTTAAACCGTTCATCGATTATTATGGCCTTCCTGTCAACCTGGGGAAAGAAATAACGCTTAAAGTATTCATGCCCTTCTCCGGCAGTATTGGGAACATAAACATATGCCACCTGGCCGTTAGTCGCCTCAGTCACTTTTTTCAGGTTCCCTTCCACCCAGTCGCGGTTCCTCAGGCTGTATTCATTTTCTATCGGCACAACTTTAACCACCCTTGATCCGGTGTAATCAGGATTTGGCCCAAGGGTGATCTCCACAATTTTACCTGCGGTATTTTCAAAGAAGCTGTACAGGTTACGGTCTGTCTTCATATCCTTACCGTTCACAGCCAGGATATATTCACCGTTCCGGGCATTTACTCCCGGTTCTGTAAGGGGCGAGCGCAGGCTGGGATTCCAGTTCAGGCCGCCATAGATCTTCTTCAGCCGGTACCGGCTGTTTGACAGCTCATAGTCAGCTCCAAGCAAGCCACCCTTAACCGTTCCCGGACTGTTCAGCTGATCGCCTCCACCAACACGGTGATGCCCTACAGAAAGTTCGCTGCACATCCATTGTATAAGACGGTTAAGGTCACTGCGGCAGGCAAGGTCAGACAGGAACACGGAATATTTGGCTTTCATGGCATTCCAGTCTGCCCCGTGCATGCCGGGATCATAAAAATAGTCGCGGTTGATACGCCAGGCTTCATCAAATATCTGGGGCCATTCAACAAGGGGATCAATCTTCACCTGGATATCGGCAATATTAAGCATTCCCTTGCCAGCCTCAGGCTTTTCACCTGAAGGAGCTATCCCCCAGGCATCCTTTTTACTGTAAAGCATCTTTTTACCGTCGGCAGAAAGGATATATCCGTCAAGCTCCATAACCTCGCTGTCCTTGCGCTTTTTCAGGTCGTACTTATGAAGCATTGCCTGACCGTCCGGTCCGTCGGGCTCAGCAATATAGAGCACCTCGCCGTCCTTACCTGAGCCCAGCGTGGTATAATTGCCATTTTTAACAGGGAAGGCAACAATGCGATCCTGCATTCCTTCGAGATCGATCTTCATTTCTGCTACTGCCTTTTTGATTTCGGCAAGTGCCTTTTTGTCTTTTTTTGACGGTTCGACAGCCTTTACCGGTTCTGCAGATTCAGCCTTCACTTTTTCCTCGTCGCTCTCCCTGGCAAAAGGAGATATCGAATCCATCTGCAGCGTCAGCAGGTAGATTGACCTTGTGGCTCTCATATCAGCTGTTGACTGGTCAAACCAGTTATTCACCGGTCCGGCATCGGTTGAAGCAAAGAAATAGAGATACCTGCCTCCCGGATCAAACACCGGCTCCGAAGCATCGCTGAGACCGTCGGTAACGGCAAAGGATTTATTCTGGTCAAGGGAATAGAGAAAAATCCGTCTGAAGTAGGTCTTTGTCATTTTGGTATAAACGAACCAGCGTGAATCAGATGACCAGTCGTTTAGAATATCTCTTATACTTTCCGGAGAATATAATTCGTCTGTATCGATCTTTTTGATCGAGCCTGAAGTCACATCAAGCAGGTAAAGGTTCCTCCCGTTATCTGCAAATGTGATCTTTTTGCTGTCAGGCGACCATTTGGGATATGCATAAAACCCCGTACCCGGAAGTGCAATGGACCTGGCTTCTGACTTGCCATCCTGTGGCTGCATGCAAAGCTTATATTCGCCTGAAGCATCAGAAAAATAGGCAATATACTTCCCGTCCGGTGACCATGCCGGGTATTTCTCATGTGCTCCTGCTGTCTGTGTGATATTTCTGGAGTCACCTTTTTCAGCCGGTACCGTAATGATCTCGCCCCTGAAATCGAATACCGCACGGGCCCCCGTGGGCGAGATGGCGGCACTCCGGATATATTTGCTGCCGCTCACAAACCGCGGTCGCAGTTCCTGAAGGTCTGCGGCAACGGCAACGGTCAGCTTTTTAGAAGCTGATGCTGCCGGGTCAAACCTGTGCAGGTACCCGGCCTGTTCAAAAATGATATTATCATTGCCGGAGCCGGCTGCCAGAAGAGGAAAATCGGTGAAATCAGTAAGCTGTTTTATTTCCTTGCTGCCTGTATCGTAGGAGAAAAGGTTAAATTCACCGTTCCTGTCACTAAGGAAATATATCTTATCTCCAATCCACATGGGATTGGTATCATTACATCCCTCCCCGGGTTTTGGAATCTTTACAATAGAATAATCGCCGAAGGAGATGATCCAGATGGTGGAGACGGTACCGCCCCTGTAATTTTTCCACTGCTGAAACCTGTCGGGGATGGGGGTGTAAGCCATAGACTGTCCATCCGGGGAATAGGCTGCATAATTTGCGTTGGGAATTTTCAGCTGCGTGGGAAACCCTCCTCCGACGGGGACAGTGAATAACTGGTAATACCTGTTGGTATATGTCGCTCTCTGCGAGATGAAGAGTACATTTTTCCCGTCGGGAGTAAATCCCCTGACGATATCGGCTCCGGGATGCCATGTCAGCCGGGCAGGTATCCCACCTTCAGCAGGCACAATAAAAACATCCCTGTTCCCATCATATTCCGCACTGAAAGCGATCCATTTCCCGTCGGGTGAAAATGCGGGATTCGATTCTATGCCTTCATCGACTGTCAGTCTTTTTGGCTGGGTGCCGTCAAGATTGGTCACCCAGAGGTCTTCCGCATAGATAAAGGCGATCTTGTCAGCGCTGATGGCCGGCTGCGAGAGCATCCTGGTGTCAGATGTGTTTATTCCCCATGAGAGGGCCGGGGTTAAAACCATAAATGAGAAAAGCAGAGAAAGTGTTCTGAGGTTTTTCATGACTTCAAAATATTATTTTTCACAATCAAAGTTACACCTTAAGTTTATAACGTCAGCTCATATTTCCGGTAATAGGTTTACCCTGCAGGTGGAGGCTTATTCAGTCTCATTTTCAGAGTGTCTTTTCCTGAAGAGAAAATAGACCGGAATACCTGACAATATAAGGCTCAGACCAATCATTGCCTCCCGCGGACGGGTTACAATGGTATTGAAAAACAAACCTATGCAGAAGAGCACGAAAATTGCCGGGACAACCGGATATCCCCACACCTTGTAAGGCCGGTGAGCATCCGGCAGCCTCCTGCGCAGGATGAATACGCCTGTTGCAGTAGCTCCGTAAAATATATATACGGCAAAAATGAGCATGTCTGTCAGCTGGTCGAAAGTGCCTGACAGTACCAGCACCGATGCCCATATCCCCTGCCACAGCAGCGAGTTACCAGGTACGTTTTGTCTGTTAAGCTTCCCCACAGGTTTAAAGAAAAGCCGTTCACGTGACATGGCATAATAAGGCCGGGAGCCCGTTAGAATACTGGCATGGAGGCAGCCGAGTGTAGATAACAGTATCAGCAGAGATATGAAAACAACCCCGCCTGTTCCCCAGAAACTCCTGACCGCCTCAACGGCAGCAATCTGATTGCCTGCTTCATGAACCTGTACCAGGTCCGGAATGGACATTACCGAGAGGTATGTCAGGTTAACCAGGAGATAAATTATGATTACCGCAAAAACACCTATAGCAATTCCTTTGGGTATGTTCACTTTGGCATCTTTTACCTCTCCTCCGATAAATCCTACGGAAACCCATCCCTGGTATGCCCAGAAGGCAGCCAGCATTGCAGTATAGAAAGAAGAGAGTGTGACGGTACCGCCTGTCAGCTCTTTAACATTCATGAAATTTGCCGGTTTGGCTACATTGCTTGTCAGTCCGAATACAACTATCACAAGGAGCCCGGCACTCACCAGTATCAGAATGGCTTTACTTACCCATGCTCCGCCTCTCAGTCCTGTCATATTCAGGAATGTAAACAGAAGGATCAGCAGAATTGTGGTCAGTTTTATTCCGAAATCCTGGAAAGGAAAGAAAACTCCTCCAATGGTTATATTTTGCAGAGAGGGGAGAATATCAGGTATGGTGATAATACTGTTCAGCGACTGGGTAAAAACATAGGCTACAGATGAAATGGCAGCAGTCTGTATTACTGTAAACAGGGACCAGCCATAAAGAAAAGAAAAGAACCGGCCGTAAATTTTCTTAAGATAGACAAATTCGCCCCCTGTGTCGGCCAGCATACCGGCAATTTCAGCATTGCTCAGGGCTCCGAAGAGTGTGATGATACCGGCGGCGATCCATACAAGGAGTATCCAGGACGAGGAATGGAGTTCAGCAGCCATCGGAGCAATCTTTTTGTATACTCCGGAGCCAATGATATTGGCAATGACAAAAATGATTACATAGCCTAACCCAAGTGTTCTGGCCATACTTCTCTTATTACCCATAGGCTTTAATTTGCTGGTGAAAATGCTAAATTAAGAAATAAGTTGAGTGATGAAAGGTAAGGAATCTATTTTCAAGCCTTGAGGATAAAAGATAGGTTCTTTAATCCAAGGTACTATACCCGTAGAGCTATAAAAAAGTTATATGCGGATCCAGCATTGTTTGATAACAGTCTTCTTATAAGTGATCTGAAAAAGGCAATTGCAGCCAGGTCATAACTTCCAATTTGTTGATTGCTAATAGAATATTGAGACAAGTTGTTCGAGTTTAGAGGAAAAGGAGTCCTTCTAGACTTGATGTGGTAACATCTTGTGTCGAACTTGTATATTTGTTAGTCAATTATATTAACCTAAAATAAAATTAAAATATTGCAAAGGTTAAAATTATGAACAAACGTAGAATACTGAAAGCTGTTAAGAGAATATCAAGGTTACCAAAGAACAAGTATTTTTTTTTATATGCTGCAAACAAGATAAAGCATTTATACCTAAAACTTATTCGATCTACCAGGGTTGCATATCCTTCCACAATAATGCTCGAGCTGACCAATCATTGCAATCTTTCTTGCACCACTTGCCCCAGGGAGTATAATTATGGTAAGGAGATGGAATTAGGAATAATGCCAATTGAAAATGCAAAAAAAGTGATTGATTATGTTTGGCCTTATTTAGACTCAATTGGGCTTACAGGTATGGGAGAAACATTTTTGTTCAGACAAATTGAGGAGGTTGTCGACTATATCAAATCAAGAAATAAAGGAATTATTGTATCAGTATCAACCAATGCGATGATACCCGGATTTATTGAAAAAGTCTCAAGAGTAATCAATAAAATTGACACAATACAAATTTCTGTTGACGGGATTGGAGATGTATATGAAAAAATCAGAATAGGTGCCTCTTTTAATACTCTGGATGAAAATCTGAGGGTTCTTTCAAAATTATGTAGGGAAACTGAGACCGACCTGATTTTAAATATGGTTGTCACCAAAGAGAACTATGACCATATGCCAAGGCTCGTAAAATATGCTGAGGAAATCGGCCTTAAGTATGTGGATTTCACTCTATTTAACCTTGCGGCAGTTACTAATATTCAAAGCTCTTACTATGATTTTTATAAATCTGAGAATTTCTTAACCATCCTTTCTGAGCTTGAAACGACTATCAGTAACACACTTAGCGTTGAAGTAACTAACCGAAACTTCAGGACAGCCAACGGCTTTAGAAAATGCCCATTCCCATGGACACATTTCTACATTTGTTGGAATGGGTATGTACCACCTTGTTGTGCCAAACCTTTTCCTAAGGTGCTAAACTTCGGAAACGTTTTTGACAATGGCTTAATGACTATTCTCAATAATCAGGATTACAGAGAGTTTCGGAGAAAATGGTATTTGAATAAGACTCCCGATTTTTGTGAAAAATGTCATTTTATTGGAATAGAGCCCGTTACAAGTGTTAATTAATTACTACTCTCCCCTATGAGGACTAAATGACAATGGAAAGATCCTGGATATCAGCTGGCGATTTTATCGACCTGAAGTATAAATTAGGGCAGAAAGGAGGCATTGATTTGCTCTCAAGGTTAAGCCTGTCAGGCCAAAATCGGACTGTTAATAAATGGAATAACGTAACTCCAGGGTCTGACTTTTGGATAATCCCTGAAGTGAGAAAAAGATGGAATGAAAAATGTACAGGGAATCCTGATAAGGCATATGAGGATTACCTGGTTGAGAATTACTTAATGAATGTTTCGAACCTTAGATTGTTATCAATCGGGTGTGGAGCCGGTGCTCGGGAGAGGAGTTTTGGGAAATACGAGAATTTCTACTTGATAGAGGGTATTGACATTGCCCGGACAAAAATTGAGGAAGCCCGAAAAAATGCATTAGAAGCTGGCCTTACAAATATCCAATACCACGTAACTGATTTCTGGACATTCCAATCCGTAACGGAACATTACGACATAATTCTGTTTAATTCAAGCCTTCATCATTTTAAGAGGATTGACGAACTAATACGGAAAAAGGTCCTTCCAATAATAAATGAAAAAGGATTTCTGGTGGTTTTCGAATATGTCGGACCCCGGCGGTTACAATGGACCAATAAACAGCTTGAATATTCTAACCGTTTGTTAACTCACATCCCGGAAAAATACAAAATAAGATTTAACAGCGCCTCTGTAAAAAAGAAAGTCTATAGGCCGGGTTGGTTAAGAATGTGCTGTAATGACCCCTCTGAAGCTGCAGAATCTGATATGATACTACCTATAATCCATAAGTAT
Source organism: Bacteroidales bacterium (assembly GCA_035530535.1). Taxonomy (GTDB): domain Bacteria; phylum Bacteroidota; class Bacteroidia; order Bacteroidales; family VadinHA17; genus SR-FBR-E99. The sequence goes on along the minus strand of DATKUS010000187.1, from coordinate 404 downwards.
TTCAAGACTTTAGAAGAAAAAAAAGTTGGCTGGGATATTCTTCATTGCCTGCTTAAGGATATCTCGCACAACTTCCTGGATGATAATGACGAGTCAAAATCATTACTCAATTGGCTCTTTGATCGGGAAGATGACTATTTGAGAGATACCGGAAGAAGCGATGCCATATTCGGAGTTTATCAAAAGATCTCCTGACATACGATTCAACCATGAATTTTGATATTAAAATACTTCAATGCCCTTTAACGGGAGAAGATCTTCACCTGATCATTTCCAATTCTGAATATTATTCTTTTGCCGACAACGGAGCGTTATAAGAACGCTCATATTTTTATGATTCTACCAAATCTTTAAAACACAATTGGGGAGAAAGCTCCCCCCCACCCGTTCCTGGGGTCACCCTG
>DATKUS010000186.1:0-10019 GCA_035530535.1 Bacteroidales bacterium | reverse complement strand
TAATATTGTTTTATTAACGGGAGGGTATCATCATAGGCTTTGTCACCTGCCAGGATCCCAAGTGAAATTATCACCCCAAAATTCAGCAGCAGAAAAGCAGATGTGTATAACGTTTTGAACCCTCTCCCTGAACTTTCTGCGGCAAACCTGAGTAGCATCAGCCATCCGAAAACCAGGAACGGTAGTCCCAGCAGCAGGGAAATGACAGACACTGACGAAATTAACTCGGGTGTAAGTCGGCTACCGGCTACACCGGCAATGATAAACTGCCCCCATATACCATAGAATCCGAAGGCAAAGATAAAGATGATGTGGTAGAAAAGAGACCTGATAAAAGGGAGCGGGTACTCCTTCATCAGCCGCGAAACCAGCAGAATACTTCCGGCGGCCAGGGCGGCACAGAATATAAAAACTATTATGATGACAGGTTGCATATAGTCATTGAAAGAGGGGATGAATGTAATTACTACTAAAGTAGTACCCAGCATACTAAAGTAGGATTTTTAAAAAACAATACTAAGGTATGAAATCCGTCTCAGCGTTACAGCATAGATTTGCTTCATAAAACAAAAATCTTTTTTGGACAGTAAAAAACAAATGAAAATGGAAACAGCAAACACTTACCGGTTAATTCCGTCATTCAGCGGTTCCTATGGAACAGGATGGAAGGTCATGACAGACAATTTTCTCCGCCTCTTTCTGGTGGTGATTCTCCTCGGCATCCTCGTCACGCCGATGTCATTTTTCAATGTGAATTACAAGTTTGACAAATTTGATTTTGATAACTTCCACAATGCTGAGGATCTTTTCAGGGTCGGTGCGTTCGGCCTCGCAGCAGCTTTCATGGGCATGCTGGGCCTTCTGTACTGGCTGTTTGTAATGCCTGTATTCAAGTATGGTGGTAAGATGATGTTCGTACAGTCCGTTCGCAGGATGACACCTGATTTTGACGTGCTTATCAGCGGATTCCGCAAGAACTACCTCAATATAGTGCTCGCCAACCTGCTTGTTACTGCGCTGATAGGCATAGGTGTGGTATGTCTTATTATTCCCGGAATAATCATCGCATGCCGTCTGGCATTCACGCCATACCTGGTGATGGACAAAGGCCTTGATCCTATTAAGGCAGCTGAAGAGAGCTGGAGGCTGACCCGGGGACACGGATGGACCATATTCCTTATGGGCTTTATCGGCATATTCATCTGCATAGCAGGGTTTATCTGTCTCTTTATTGGCGTACTTGTCTCCTCCATGTGGATAAAGAGTGCATATGCAACACTTTACCATTCAGTACTGATTGAGAAGGGAATGTATGAGGTGGAGGAAGCTAAGGTGGAATAGATAAAGGCAATAGGCAATAGGCAGTAGTGAGAGGAACAGGATTCCCGGTCACTACTGCCTTGTAAGTTTGGCAAACCTCAGAAGCAGTTTTTTCGTCCCGGCCCCGGAGAATTCTATGACAGCGGTGGTGTTCGGAGCTTCGCCTTCAATAGATTGGACCGTTCCGTCGCCAAAACGTTCATGGGTCACCTTGTCGCCCGGCAGCAGATCATACTGTACCGGCGCCGACGGTGAGGAGGTGACCCTGCCGCTGCCTGCAACCGGTTTAAGGTTGCGCACAGAGGGGGTTCTGTCAAATACCGTCTCCCTCTCCCTGAAGGCCTCATTCTGCCTGCCCGTCTGACCAAATGGTTTGCCGCCCGTCTGCGGATAGTTGAGGAAAGATTTGTCTATCTCATGAATGAACCTGCTGGGAGAGCTGTGCTCCAGAGATCCCCATTTATATCTGTTCAGCGCATAACTAAGCGTAACCCTCTTACAGGCCCTGGTAAGAGCTACATAGAAGAGCCGGCGCTCCTCCTCGAGCTCTTTGGGATTAAAATTGTTCATTGAGGAGGGGAAGAGATTCTCCTCAAGGCCTACTATGTATACATACTTAAATTCCAGTCCTTTAGCCGAGTGAATGGTCATCAGGGTCACTTTATCCCTCTCTTCCGGCTTCTCCCTGTCCTGGTCTGTAAGCAGAGATACTGTCTGAAGGTAAGTGCCTATGTCAGCAGGATCACCGTTGGTTACGGCCTCTTCCGTGAACTCCTTGATGCCGTTCAGCAGTGACTGGATGTTCTCCAGCCTGTCAATGTCTTCAGGCACCTGCCCCAGTCGCAGGTCAGTGATAATGCCACTGGCAGCGGCCATATTGCTGGCAACATTGTATGCCGTGTCTGTCACCGCCAGTGACATGACAGGCTTTATTATCTGCGTGAAGACATTTAGTTTTGTCTGCAGGGCGGGAGAGAGATAAGCAGCATAAACATCAGGCGATGAAAGCACGGACCAGACACTCACATCAAGATTTCGTGCCAGCTCGAAAAGTTTTTGCAAGGTAGTATCTCCGATACCTCTTTTCGGGTAGTTGATGACCCTTCTCAGGGCTTCCGTATCATCAGGATTAACAACAAGCCGCAGGTAGGCTATCAGGTCACGTATCTCCTTACGCTCATAAAACGACTGTCCCCCGAAAACCTTGTAAGGGATGTTACGTTTGCGCAGCATCTCCTCAAAGATGCGCGACTGGGCATTTGTGCGGTAGAGAATTGCAAAATCCTTCCAGTCGAGTCTTTCCCTCATGCGAGTGTCCAGAATATCGGAAGCGGTGAGTATGCCCTCTTCGCTGTCAATAGTCGTCTGAACTACCCTGATCTTTTCCCCCACATCGTTCTTTGAGAAAATGGTCTTTTTGATCTGCCCCTCATTTTTATCAATAATGCTGTTGGCGGCATTTACTATTGTCTGCGTGGAACGGTAGTTCTGCTCAAGCTTGAAGATGCGGTAGTCAGGGTAGTCATTTTTGAAATTGAGGATATTCTCAATACGCGCCCCGCGGAATGAATATATACTCTGTGCGTCATCACCAACCACGCAGAGATTGCGGTGCTCCTCGGAAAGCTTATGCACTATGAGGTACTGAGAGTAATTGGTATCCTGGTATTCGTCTACCAGGACATAGTCAAATCTTTTCCGGTAGGCATCGAGCACCGCGGGGAAGTCGCGGAACATGATGTTAATGTTTAGCAAAAGGTCATCAAAATCCATAGCATTTGCCTTGAAGCATCTTGAGGCATAATGCTTGTATATAGTTGCCATCTCAGGTATCCTGGCAGCCTTGTCACCCTCGGTGATATGAGCTATAGATCCATATAGCCCTGCAGTTATAAGATTGTTCTTCGCATGCGAGATGCGACCTGCTATCGATGCCGGCTTATAAAGCGAGTCATCAAGGTTCATCTCCCTGATGATGGACCGTATCAGGCTTCGCGTATTATCGGTATCATAAATGGTAAAATTGTTCTTGTATCCCAGATGATGGCCATCCTGTCTCAGAAAACGGGCAAAGATCGAATGAAAGGTACCCATCCACAGACTGCGTGATACCTCCGGTCCTACAATCCGGCTTATCCGTTCTTTCATTTCCCCGGCTGCCTTATTGGTAAATGTAAGAGCAAGGATACGGTAAGCTGGCACACCCTTCTCGAGGAGGTGGGCTATGCGGTAGGTCAGCACCCTCGTCTTTCCGGATCCGGCACCAGCAATAACCATTGCGGGACCATCGGTGTTGATGACAGCCGCCTGCTGTGCTTCATTAAGCTCATCCAGGTAATTATGTGACATTAGTGTGCGAGCGGGTTTTTAACTGCTCAAAGATAAGATTACCCCGGCAGTGTGAAAAGATGCCATGCATCTTAAGAGATGAAAGTTTTCAACACTATGCCTTAATCGTCTGCAGGAAGGGCTGTTGACCACCGGGGCTCATTTTTTTTATTAGTTTTGCATATGTATTACGGTACTATATGCGTTTAACAAGAGTGTCAAGATTCTCTCTCCTCATACTGTCACTTTTTCCGCTGTTGCTGCAGGCACAGATCACTGCTCCAGGCAGCAGTGCAGTGCGGGTGACGGACTATCCGGTGACACTCAGAGATGACCCCGTGTTCATCTTCTGCACCACCGGGGCTGCTGACCGCGGTACACTTACCGCTGCCAGTCCCGGCGGCGCTGCACCTTTCACCTTCACATGGACACAATATGACCAGGCCGGCGGTTCCTTTTCAATTCCGGTGAAGACTGAGTCAGGTGTCACTTCCACTGCTGCAAACCTTCCCGAAGGTGGCTACAGGGTAAGGATAACTGACGGAGGCGGATATAATACAGAACTCTATGCATGGGTCAGCCTGGATAAGCCTGAGGCAAACGCCGCCTTGCTTAACTTTACCTGTGACTATGTTGCGCTGGACGGGACGGCGGCACCCGATCATTTCAACTACTATGACCCTTCCACAGGCATCTCCAGACGTCTTCCGAATGCAATAAAATTCAACTGGTCCTCATCACCTTCATCAATAATTCCGTATCCGGATCTGGAAATAGACCCTGTTACATTCACCCCGCCGCTCACTGATGTTAGGTATATGCTCCAGGTTACTGACAGCTTCGGATGCATCAGTACATCATCATTTGATTATACATCAATACATATCAAAGCTGAATTCATCGCGGAACCGACAGAGGGAGAAGCTCCGCTGGAAGTCCTCTTCACCGATAAATCGGTCAGGGCTCACACCTATACCTGGAAATTCGGCGATGATTCACTTTTTTACCTCCCGGATCCCGGTTCTCATGTTTATTATAAACCCGGTGAATACAAGGTCACTATGGTTATTGAAAGTGAACTGACCTGTATTGATTCAGCTTCTGTGACCGTTACGGTTGATCCTTCACTTCTCCAGATACCCAATGTCTTTACACCGAATGACGACGGGCTGAATGACTTCTTCATTCCAGATAAAAAATCTCTGCAATATATTAATATTCAGGTGTATGCAAAAAGCGGACACAGGGTGTACTATTATCAGGGAACCGGTGAAGATCTTCAGAACTGGTCAGGCTGGGACGGTAATATTAATAACTCTGGTCGCCGTGCTGAAGCCGGTACTTACTTTTATGTAATAAGGGCCACAGGGTATGATGAGGTAGAATACAAAGGCAGGGAATACCGCGGTGCACTCTACCTGTACCGCTGAAAATGGCTACGCATTTCAGGGTTTCAGAGTTCTGCATTTTGGGTCTGAAGTCTGATACCTCATATCTCAAATCTCATATCTTAACGCTCTTCTCCGTTCACCGGCTATTTCCGTTACTTATGGTAAATTAATATTTATTTATCGTTAAAAACTTGTAAAACCCAAAAAGTTTTCTGATTATTGCACCCGATTTTAAATCAGAGAGAAATGGATGCGGTTGAGTGTGATGACAGAATTTTAACGGAAGCAGCTGAACTGTTCCGTCTTTACGGTATAAAGGCTGTGACAATGGATACTCTTGCCCAGCATCTGGGCATTTCAAAACGGACCATTTATGAGAAGTTCAGTGATAAGGATGAGTTGCTTATGGCCGTTATGAACTGTATGATGTTGAAGCAGAGGGAGAAGGTAGAGAGTATTCTTGACTCTTCACCTAATGTAATTGCTGCCGTATTCACAATGATAAGGATAATGAGAGATCATATGGTTGCAATGAATCCTCTCATACATTCTGACCTGCGCAAGTATCACAGTTCGGTTTTAAAAAGAATGAAGGAAAAGTGCGATTATCCTGACTATAAAAATCCAGAGCACATTATTGTCAAAGGGAAGGAGCAAAAATTATTCAGAGAGGATATTGACAATGAGATAGTAAGCAGGTGCTTCCAGGGACTGGGATCAATCATTACTGACAGTAACCTTTTTCCGGCGGAAATGTTTTCACAGCGTGAACTGTTAATAAATGTTATTGTTAACTATCTCCGGGGTATTTCAACTCCCGGGGGCCTGAAGATCATAAATGAACTTGAACCTGGATTATAACTGAATCAAAATGACAGTAAATAAGTTTTAATATGAAAAGAAGATTTATCGCTTTGTTAGTTGCTGCCGCTCTTGGCTTCATGAGTGTGACAGCACAGGAGGAGCCATCCTCACTTTCTCTTACGGTAAATGAAGCCATGGAGTTTGCTGTTGAAAATAACAGGAGCGTTTCTTCTGCCCGTTATGATCTCCTCGCCTCAGAGAAAGGTGTCTGGGAGGCCATGGCGGCAGGGCTGCCCTCAATTGACGCCAGCTCCTCACTGGGGTATAACCTGGCAATTATGACAAGGATCATTGATTTTAACGGAGTACAGACTGCGCTCAAATTCGGGACACTGTATGACTTGTCATACGGTGTCTCAGCATCAACTATTCTTTTTAATGCTCCATGGATGGTAGGGATACAGACGGCCAGGCTGGCTTCCACCCTGGCGGGTCAGGGCCTGAAGCAGACTGAGATTGAGACCCGTGAGAGTGTCATGACTGCCTATTACCTTATCCTTATCTCTGAGGAGACTCTGAAAGTACTTGACGCCAATCTGGCCAACCTGAATGAGATCCTTAACTCTACAAAAGCTATGTACAGTGTGGGTATGGCTGAGGCAACAGATGTTGATCAGATGCAGGCAAGCGTTACCATGCTGCAGAATACCAAAGCCTCTATGGCGCGCTCGCTTGAAGTTAACTACAACATGATGAGGTTCCTTCTCGGGGTCGGAAGAGGCACAGAGCTAATACTAACCGAATCTCTTGATGCAATCATTGAGGGAGTAAATGTTGCATCGCTTCTTGGTGAAGAGTTCATTCTGGAGGAAAACATCAGCTTCAGCCTCATTGAGAGCCAGACGAAAATGTCGGAACTTTCACTCAAAGGAGCAAAAGCAACAGTTCTGCCAAGTCTCGGGGCATCCATATACTATAATAGAAATGGTATGGGAGATAAACTGAATGACCTGCAGTTTTTCCCAAACTCAATGCTCGGCTTCCAGCTCCAGGTTCCCATTTTCGGAAGCGGTGTCCGCTATACAAAAATAAAGAAGGCTCAGATAAACCTTGAAAAAGCGCAGAACACAAAGGCCATGGTTTCTGATCAGCTGCTCATGCAGGAGAAACAGTTAAGATATAACTTGCTGAGTGCAAGTGAACAGTATAAGAATCAGAAAAACAATATTGAGATAGCTGACAGGGTGCTTAAGAGCTTTCAGAATAAGTACAACCAGGGAATGGCATCAAGTCTTGACCTTACCCAGGCCAACAATAATTACCTGACGGCCCAGAACAACTACCTCTCTTCCCTCATGAACCTTCTTCAGACCAAAACGGCATTTGACAAACTGATGAACAATCTTTAGCAAATCAATAAAAGAAAACATATAATCAGCATACAATGAATCGAAATTATTTTTTAACCGTTATCCTTGCCGGAGGAATTCTAATTACGGCTTGCACGCCCAGGGAGAAGCCGGCTGCATCAGATACAACAGCTGAAGCAACGGCTGTTGCCATTCCGGTAAGGGTTATGCCTGTGGCTAAAACTAAAATTGCCCGTACCATTGACTATACAGCAACCGTTGAGCCGTTCAAGGAGGTCAATATGGCTCCTTCGACCCCGGGACGGGTGGATAAGATATATGTCGAAATAGGCGACAGGGTCAGGAAGGGAGATCCTCTCTTTCTGATGGACCGCACTCAGTATTATGCCTTGAAGATACAGCTTGCCAACCTTGAAAAGGACCTGGCCCGACTTGACACGCTTCTGAAAGTAGGCAGTGCCAAGCAGCAGTCATATGACCAGATGAAGGCACAGTATGATGTGACAAAGACCAATGTTGATTTCATGGAGGATAACACCCTTCTTGAAGCTCCCTTCAGCGGGATCATTACCGGCAAGTACCTTGAAGAGGGGGAACTCTATACCGGGGCTCCGTCACAGACAGGGAAATCAGCAGTGGTGACTCTCATGCAGATTAACCCGCTGAAGATTATGGCAAGCATCTCGGAACAGAACTATCCGCAGATAAAGAAAGGAATGCAGGGCCGTGTTAAGGCTGATGTATATCCTGATAAGGAGTTTCAGGGAAGAATTTACCGTGTTCATCCTACTATAAATCCGTTGTCAAGAACATTTGAAGCAGAGATTGAGGTACCGAACAACAATGAGTTGCTTCGCCCGGGGATGTTTGTAAGAGTGTCAATAGATATGGGCGAAATTGAGTCGTTTGTTGTCCCCTCCAGTGCCGTTCTGATACAGGAGGGCACCAATGAAAGATTCGTGTTCGTTACCGAGGGCACCACAGCATCAAGGCGCGTTGTAACACTGGGGAAGAGATTTGATGATATGGTGGAGATAGCAGGAGGAGAGATAGCTGCGGGGGACAATCTTGTTGTTGACGGTCAGGCCAGGCTGCTCAACGGCCGCACCGTGGAGATAGTAAAATAGTGTTAAATATTTAGAGAACTACAACAATGAGTATATATGGCAGTGCAGTAAAAAGACCCATAACCACGATCCTGATCTTCGTGATGGCAATGGTTATAGGGCTCTACTCGCTGATGCAACTGCCGGTTGACCTGTATCCTGAGATCGAACTGCCGTTCCTCTCGGTATACACCAGTTACCCGGGTGCCAGCGCATCAGATATTGAGACAAACATAACACGTCCCATTGAAGACGCCCTCAGTGCCGTAACCGGACTGAAGGAAATCACCTCGACGTCAAGTGACAACGTATCAGTGATCTTCATGCAGTTTGAGTATGAGTCAAACCTGGATGAAGCATCAAATGAGATCCGAAGTAACCTCTCGTTTATACAGGGTTTTATGCCTGAAGATGCTGAAGATCCAACCATCCTCAAGTTCAACTCGAGCATGATGCCTATAATCTTCTATGCCATCACGGCTGATGAGAGTTACATGGGCCTCGAGAAAATCCTTGATGAGAAGGTGGTCAACCCCCTTAACCGTATTGAGGGTGTTGGTAATGTTGCACTGTCAGGTGTCCCCGGCAGAGAGATCTATGTTGATGTTGACCCCCGCCGTATGGAGGCTTACAACATTACCATAGAACAGATAGGCAATGTTCTCAGGGCAGAGAATATAAACATGCCTGCCGGATATATGGAGATGGGCAAGTCAGACTACCCTATCCGTATCCAGGGTGAGTTCACTGAAAGTGACATGATCGCTGACGTGGTTGTCGGGAGCTACGGGGGAAGGAATATCCTGCTCAGTGATGTTGCCGAGGTAAATGACACCATCAGGGAATCAAAGCTGATAACAAAGATTAACGGTGAGCAGGGCATGACCCTCTTCATACAGAAAATGTCAGGCGCCAACACAGTACAGGTATGCCGCGACGCTGACCGTGAACTGAAAAAACTGGCAAAGGAGCTGCCCTATGATGTCAAAATTGAAAAGATATTCGACTCATCGGAATTTATCAGTGGCTCTATCAATAACCTGACTCAGACACTGATGTATGCAGGCATATTCGTCATCCTGGTAGTGCTCTTTTTCCTTGGCAGATGGAGGGCGACATTCATCATCATACTTACGATCCCGATATCGCTGGTGGTAGCTTTCATATACCTTTTCATAACAGGCGCATCAGTAAACATCATATCCCTTTCATCACTTTCAATTGCAATAGGAATGGTGGTGGATGATGCCATTGTGGTCCTCGAGAACATCACCAAACACATAGAAAGAGGCAGCAGTCCGCGCGAGGCGGCCATATATGCAACAAATGAGGTCTGGCTTGCGGTAATTGTCACCACTCTTACCGTTGTGGCGGTATTCTTCCCGCTCACCTTCGTGAAAGGCCTTACAGGTGTTATGTTCTCACAGCTTGGTATGATCGTTTCTATTACAATTATTGTATCGACTTTTGCAGCAATCACGCTTACACCTACGCTGAGTGCGCTGATGCTGAGAAACCGGCCCTTGAAAAAAGATGCTCCTATCTATACATGGGACGGTTCGATACATAAGCTTCTTGAAAGACTTGACAATTTTTATATCAGTTCAGTCAGATGGGCTCTTCATCATAAGAAGTTTATTATTGTACTGGCAATTGTAATTTTTGCCGGGTCAATGTACCTGTTCAAGTTTATCGGGAAG
>DATKUS010000185.1:0-22191 GCA_035530535.1 Bacteroidales bacterium | reverse complement strand
CGGAGGCAGGCAGTTATACGAATACGTGGGTTGTTACCGATGCATGTGGCAATGTCAGTGCTACCTATACACAGACTATCACCATCATAGATACTACGCCACCGACGTGGACAACTGTTGCCGGGGCTTTGGATGTCACCCTTGAGTGCAGTGATCTGGCGGGTCTTGCCGCCGCCCAGGCGATGATACCAGTAGCTACGGATAACTGTGATGGAGATGTTACCAATATTGTTAAGACGACAGGGTTATATGTACCGGGGCTGTTGTGTCCGGAGGCAGGCAGTTATACGAATACGTGGGTTGTTACCGATGCATGTGGCAATGTCAGTGCTACCTATACACAGACTATCACCATCATAGATACAACACCTCCGACCTTTACAGTACCAACAGAGACCACAATATGCCGGGACCTGTCAGGTAATTATGATAGAGATCCATCAAACACAGGTGATGTTATTGATGAAGCAGATAATTGCTCAACGGGATTAAATGCCATATACGGTGATTCAGATGCAGCAATGGGCACTTTCACAGCAGTCGGGTATATAACAAGGACATGGACACTCACTGATAATTGTGGTAATACTACTGTTCAGACTCAGACTATTTGGGTACAGCCAATACCAAACATATCGGTAGAAGTTCCAGACACCCTGTATTGCAACGGCTCCACCATTAATTTCACAATTGACTCTCTGGTTGTTTCAAGGGGCGAGGTAATGTATAACCTTGATGTAACATATCCTGCAGGCGTTACCGGACTTCTCTCTGATGGCCCGAATCAAATAATGAACATTTCGGATCAGCTGACAAATGCCACGGATATCCATCAGACAGTTACTTACAAATTTATGCCTTATATACAGGGCAAAACCGGTGATCCTACATGTTTCAATGGAAGAGATACTACCATTGTAATACATATTGAACCTACAGCCAAGGTCGTACCTTCAATTGTGAATGATGTCCTTTGCAACGCTGAACTTGTAAGTATAACATGGACTTCTCCCACTACACCTTATGCGGGTAAAGAATTTAATATTATTGTAATAAATGACTATCCGGAAATAACAGGCTATTCCAACCAGACGGGTTTAACGACCAGTGATAATATTACAGAAGCTCTCTCTAACAGCGGAGATACTGCAAGAATGATCCAATATGTGATAATACCCGTTCTTCTTGACATTGGAGGCAACCAGAAGTGTCCGGGCATTAATGACACTGTTAATGTATGGGTCAATCCTACCCCCAGGGTCTATCCGATTGCCACATCGCAGATTTGTTACGGTGCCCCGACTAATATCAGGCTGACTTCCCCGACAGTCATGACATCAGGGGTAATATGGTTTGACTATACCATTACTGCAAGCGCTCTGCCTGTTGTTGTTAACGGAAACAGGCTGCCAGCGAATGATCAACCCCCGGGAACAGTACTGGCATTTCCTTATACAAATGAAAGCGATACCATACAGACTGTTTCTTTCCACATTACGCCTAAAGTGTTCGGAGGACCTGCATGCCTGAATGGTCCTATTGTCACTACGAATGTAAGGGTACATGCGATTCCTTTACAGGACCTCATGATATCTGACTCTATTACCTGCGATGGAGGAGGAAACGGTAGCCTCGAAGTCATAACATCAAAAGGAGCTGCCCCATATTACATTAAATGGACGGGACCTTTTGGGTATAATCGGGAAGGCTATGATCTGCGTGTTATTGATAACTTGTTAGCTGGTTTGTACAGGGCTGTTGTCATAGACAGCCTGAGATGCCAGGAACCGCCTACATCGCTTAACCTGACAGATCCGCAAACAGATGCGAGTTTCTATAGCCCACTCAAGGCCCCGGCCTATGATTATCATATTACCTGTCCGGGAGCAAATGATGCCCAGATATTCCTTGCTGTGACGGAGGGAGAGGCTCCGCCTTACAGCTATGTAATCATCAGAAACCTTGCTGACACTCTTTATATAGGTTCTTTCCCCGGATTATATGAAATAAGCGATCCTGCCACATCCAGAATTATACCAGGTGTCATGCCCGGAGAATATCTGCTGGTTGTAAAAGATGCTAACGGCTGCCCTCTGCCAAGGCTTCTTGAAATTTCAGAACCGCCTCCTGTATCCGTTACTTTTGACGCATCAGATTACAACGGATATAATATCTCATGCAAGAGTTACGATGATGGTTCTGCCTGGGTGAAAACCATTACCGGAGGGAGCCGTCCCTACACATATTCATGGACCACTTCTGACGGCCTGATCCCGGGAGCTGCAAATGATAGTATTATTGTTAATCTTACAGTCGGCACCTATGACCTCGTTGTCACTGACGCAATGGGATGCATCAGCGCCGTCTTCAGTATCACGCTAACCGAACCTGACGGAATAGACCTGCTAAGTCTACCGGTATTCTCTCAAAGCCCCGATGGTAATTATAATATTTCATGTTTTGGCAGGAATGATGGTTCAATAAATCTTGAATTTAACGATGCATATTCCTATACATGGACCGGTCCCTCAGCATTTACAGCCACAACAGAGGATATATCAGGACTTGTCGCGGGAGATTACCATCTTCTTGTAAACAGTAATAACGGCTGTCAAAGGAACTATTACTATACCTTAAATGAACCGGATTCTGTTGGCATGGTTGTAATGAGATCAAGTACAGGTGATGGGCTTTATAATATTAACTGCAACGGTGAAAACGGGTCAATAGACATTACTGTCACAGGTGGCAGTGTTGGCTCGTACAATTATTCGTGGAAGGATAATAGTGATCCCTCGTGGACCAGCACCCTTGAAGATCAGCTTGCTATCAAAGCCGGGTCTTACAGAGTGTATGTCACGGATGCCAACGGATGTACGATTGACAGGGGCGTGTCACTTACTCAACCCCTGCCGCTCGAAGTTGCAATTAACGTCTCTCATCTAACCTGCCTAACAGCTCCTGTCTACAATGACGGATCCATTGATCTCACTGTCTCGGGCGGTGGTCTTCCATATGCTTATTCATGGACTGGCCCTGGAGGATTTGTAGCTTCAACCCAGGATATCTCTGGCCTTTCTATGGGAGACTATGGGGTTATTGTTACTGACAATTACGGTTGCATTCTTTCCATTGATACGGTGATCAACATGCCTGAACCATTGTCAATTGAAAAGACAATGTCAGACTACAATGGATTCAATATCAGCTGTCTCGGACGTTCCGACGGATGGCTGCAGGTAACTCCGCTCACAGGTGTTGCCCCATACAGTTACTCATGGACCGGCCCCGCTGGATTTACTGCTTTGACAGAATCGATTTCAGGACTGGCTGCCGGTACATATACTGTGACGATTACAGATGCAAATATGTGCACTCTGACAGATATAACCATCCTTGCCTCGCCGGGACAGATCAGCATGAGTTTCGTAAAAGGACTAAGCAATGCCGGTAGTTATAATATCAACTGCAATGGTTCAAGTACCGGGGAAGTAGATATTACCGCTATCAATGCTGCCGGTGCCTCTGCATTTCTCTGGTCAGACGGCGGAAGCGGGGTTTCACGGAATGATCTGAAAGCAGGAGATTATGAGGTTATTATAACTGATGCAAACGGATGTTCTGCAGACACAACATTATCGATTACTCAACCCGATTCTCTGCTCATGACATTTACATCTGTCAAACCCTACTGCTCTGAAAGTCCTGACGGAAGTATCTCTGCAGTAGTAACAGGAGGAGAGCCTGATTATATTTATTTGTGGAACGAAGGGACTATTGTGCCTGATATTACCGGGCTGACTGCCGGAGTTTACATACTTACTGCCACAGACGCCAATGGTTGTTTAGTAACGGATTCCCTTACCCTTGATCCTTCCCATAATCTTTGTGTAGGTATTCCAAATGCCTTCTCGCCCAACAATGACGGCATAAATGATTACTGGAACATCAACAGAATGGACTTTTATCCTGCTTCTGAAGTAATAATTATGAACAGGTGGGGTGAGATGGTCTGGAAGTCGGGAAAAGGCTATCCTGAGCCGTGGGACGGCCGTGCTTCAAACGGGAAGGTACTGCCTGTCGATTCTTATCATTATGCGATTGATCTGCATAACGGTGAAAAGCCTATTGTAGGACATGTAACAATCGTTAAATAAAGTATGGATCAAAAGCTGAGGAGTTAAGAAAGTGAAAAAAGGAATATTGATCATAATCGCGTTAGTCCTTTCCTGGATGGCTGATGCCCAGCAGCTTCCGGTCTATAGTCAATATATTTTTAATAAGTTTCTGATAAATCCCGCTGTGGCAGGAAGCGACGGTTATACAAGTGTTAACCTTACTGCCAGAGAACAGTGGGTAGGCTATTCCGGAGCTCCTCAGACTTACTCTCTCAGTTTCCAGTTAAGGTTGCTAAAACAGGGCTACATAATACGCGGAAGCCTCTTTAAAAAGAAGATGTTCAAACCTCATACCGATGGTCGTGTTGGTATTGGGGCGAACATTTTTTCCGATATAAACGGCCTTGTTCAAAGGACCGGTATTTCAACCGCTTATTCATATCATCTCTGGCTGAACGGACAGACACAGCTCTCATTCGGTCTTGCCTTAACAGGGTATTATTATAAAATTGACCAGAGGCAAATTGAGTTTGAAGATCCGGATGAGCCATGGCTGAACACAGACTTCAGGAAGGGGATCTTTGTCCCTGATTTTAATTTCGGAGTATATGTTCTTAACCGCAAATATACCCTCGGTGTCTCAGCGCAGGAGATGATGGAAGGCTTTGTCAAGGTCGGAAGCCAGGCTTACAAAGACCTTAAGATCATGAGAACATACTACCTTATGGGCAACTATGACTTTGAACTGGACGGAAGTTCGGTCCTGGAACCTTCGCTGCTTTTTAAAATGTCAGGCCTTCTGATGCCACAGGCAGACATTGGCCTGACTTATGTTTATGACCGCAAGTTCTGGATGGGTTGTACTTACAGAACCGGAGGAGCCATGATTGCCAATGTGGGAGTTAAAAAAGACCAGTTTTTCTTCGGTTATTCCTTTGATTTTACCTTACAGAAGATACAGAGATCAACTTACGGTTCGCATGAATTTGTGATAGCCCTCAAGTTTGGTGACACCCTTAGAAGGTTCAGGTGGCTTGACAGGTACTAGGCATGCCCTTTTTCGATAACATAAATCAGTGAACTGGATGAATTCCTGATGAATATGTTTCTGATTGCGAGGAATGTGCCAGTTGCAATGCCTCTTATAAATGCTAATCTGGTTCTGCTGTTTTTATAACTGATTATTGAAATGTAGAAAAGGTCAAGGGGCATTCCTTTGCTCATTGTGCATCGGAAACCGCGTTGCTGTACGAATTTATTAAGAGTTTCAGGTCCAAAGTGCCAGAGGTGTCTGGGTACGTCCAGTGCAGCCCAATTATTACAGAACCTTTTTGAATCGGCGGAATTGATATTTGGCAAAGCCATGATACATTTACCGTCATCTTTCAGGATCCTTGCTATTTCTTTCATCCAGTGATCAGGGTCATAAAAATGCTCCAGAACATGCCAAAGGGTTATACAATCAACGGATTTGTCAGCAAGGTTCCTGACTGCATCAGGCGGAACAGCATCAATGCCAAATCGCGATACAGAATAGTTGCGGGCCATGTCACTGATCTCCACGCCTTTGACTTTCCAGCCTTTCTCCTCCATGAATGCTGCAAAATAACCTGTTCCGCTACCTATGTCCAATAAAGTACCGCTTTTCTTCCGGCATACGCCCGTCACCAGCTTTGCTTTTCTTCCCAGCATGAACCGGCGTGCAAAATGATACAACGCTTCAGTGACATTTCTTTTTCTGTCAGTATGAGAAATGTAATCATCAGATAGATAGTAAGTACCTATTCTTTCCTTATCAGGAGGATTAGCGGTAAAGATAAATCCGCAGTCCCCGCATCTCATTATCCTGAATGTTTCACCGCTGACCAGGGAATCAACGGCGGAGAAATGATAAATGAGCGCCTCACTTCCGCATACCAGGCATCTGGTGGGGTCAGCCATTTTTGTGTGAAGATATTACTCCTGAAAAGCCGGTCCAGACAAGTAACAATATTAATATTATTGAGCTTGCCATTGAGACCCTGTTCCCGGTTTTATATGACTGGGGTTCAAATTTAAAGGTTATTGTATGCTGTCCGGCAGGCACTACCATTCCGCGGAGCACATAGTCAGTACGGAAGTGATTAGCTGTCTCACCGTCAATAAGCGCTGTCCAACCATGTGGGTAATATATCTCGGAGAAAACTGCCATTCGGTCAGAAGCAAGATTAGTCTCGTAGATAAGGAGGTTAGGCTGGTAGGAAGACAAGTATATGGTATCCTTTGAACCAGCTGGAGTTTCTGTAACTGTCACAAGGTCAGCGAACCTCCTGTCAACTACGACCTCTGAGGCCGGATCGATGGTTTTCAGTGCATCAAGCTCAGCATTAGCATTCTCAACCAACGAGGTCTTCTCAACCAGCCAGACATTGCCCAAAGCATTACTGTTTACTATAGGCGCGGCATCAGGAGAGAGGATTATATATTTGGTGTTAAGCATATTTAGAGCATTTGCCTGCTTAAGAACCCTGGTTGCTTCATCAAGTGATGTAGCATTCTGAAGCAGTGAAATAAGGGAATTGATCTCTTCTGAAAGCCTTGTTTCAATCAGTTCCTGGTATCTCTTCAGCTTGGCTCCGGAATATCCTCCAACCGAATTATGATAATAAGAAGTAGAGGCATCATTAAAAGTTGAGACGGTCAGATTAAGCACTCTGAACTCACTCTTATCCTGAAGAATCGCCTTGTCGGCAGCTGAGGGTGCCAGGGAATTTTCAGAGACCCTTTTACTTTCAAAATTGGACCCATTGAGAAACCTGGCATCCACTGGGATCTGGTCAATCAGGAATAGAACGCCCAGAATTACTATCATGGATAAAGGTTTCAGCTTGTCTTTCAGATAAAACCATAAAGTTGCAGCTCCTGCTGCTATAAGTAATGCTGCACGTATTGCGTCAGTTCGCATCATCATCTTCCTGTCGGCAATCATTGCATCTTTAAGCCAGCTGTAAGAATCGGGTATTGACACCTCATCAGGCCTGAGAAATGAGCCAGCAAGACCGGGGAGAAGGAAAAAGAGGAAAGCAAGCCCTCCGGTTACTCCGGTGGCTATGCCCAGGGCTTTCATCGTTTTTCTGAGAGGCACCTTCCCATCAGTAATCTCTTTCAGAGCCAATACAGCAAGTAGTGGCACACATACCCCGGCTATTACGAGGATCATAGATACAGCCCTGAACCTGTCGTAGCCAGGGAAATAATCGATGAAAAGCGATGTCAGAGGCATGAAGTTCTTCCCCCAGGAGAGAAACAATGAAAGCAAAACGGCTGTCAGTATCCACCACTTTTCCCTGCCCGGAATTATAATAAGCCCGAAAACAAAAAGGAATAGAATTATTGCGCCGAAATAGACAGGCCCGCTTGTTAAAGGCTGTTTTCCCCAGTATTTGAATACCTGTGATGAGGCTTGTGCCATGTTGTTCTTCCGAAGCGCTTTAATTGTTTCCGAATTTCTGTCAAAAGAGACTGTAGCACCACCCCTGAAGTCAGGTACGAGCAGAGTCATTGTTTCCCCTATGCCGTAGCTCCACTGGGTGATGTATTCCTTATCCAGACCCATCTCATTTTTGGAACTGTCATTTGTAAGATCACTTTTGCCCCTCGTAGATTCCTGGGCATACTCCCAGGTAGTGTAGAGGGTCCCGAAGTTGACTCCGATGGCAATTATGGCTCCTGCAAAGAGCAATATTAAAGACTTAAGAAACGGGCCGTATAATTTTGCTTTTACAGTATGAATAAGTTCATAAATGCCGAATACAATCAGAATGAGAAAAGTGTAATAGGTTATCTGGATATGGTTAGCCATTATCTGGAGTGAGAGGAACAGGGCAAAAAGGGCTGAGCCTCTGAATGCATTGGCTCTGAAGGCATAGACGACGCTGCCTATCACTGGTGCCATATAAGCCATTGCATATACTTTGGTGTTATGCCCTGCAGAAAGGCTCACAAAGAGGTATGAAGTGAAACCATACGCCAGTGCCCCGGCAAGCGCAAGCCAGGGCTTGACCTTAAAGAGGAGCAGAAGAATATAGAAACCGACAAAGGCGAGAAAAAGAGCAGCCACAGGTGTTTTGAAGGTCTTAAGCAGGCCGTCGAGATGTTTAATGAGATTGCCGGGGAATTTTGCCGAAATGAGGAAAGCCGGCATGCCTCCGAACATGGAGTTGGTCCATAACGGCTCTTTCCCGAATTCATTCCTGTAATCCTGGATCTCTTTTGAAGAGCCTACAAAGACCTTGGTATCATGGGCATTCAACTTCTTCCCTTCCAGAACCGGAAAGAAGTAAGCAAAGGAGATTATAGTGAATATCAGAATTATCCCTGCATGGATGAATAAGGGTCTGTCTGTTAAATTCGATTTCATTTTCGCAATTATTTAATTTCAAAATTAGTGGTAATATTTTACTTCCTCTTAAAAAGGTCAGACATCCAGATCTCCTCTGACCGATCGTATGTTGCTTCTGAGATTTCTCAGTTTTAACCATTTTCTCGCAAAGCCTTTAAAGGCATCAATTTCAGATTTTTCATAAAAGTGTACCGGCAGGTAAATCAGAGGATAAACAGCAAGTAGCAGAAGCTTAATGCCCAACCTTGGAATAAGTCCAAGATCTTTCAGTAGAAATCCGCTGAAAGCAAATGCCGTTCCTATTATAATGATTAACAATAGCTTACGCGTCTCATATTTCAGAGGATAATGTTTCTGGGAAACCTTAAAAACCATCAGCCAGAAAAGAAGCTGGGCCGTGAATGAAGCCAGGGCCGCGCCGAAAGTGTTAAGTATCGGTATCAGCAAAGCATTGAGGCCTACCCCTGCAAGACTGGCCAGAGCTACAATCAACCCCATGGCACCTGTCTTTTTGGAAATCACAAGTCCGTAAACGTTAAGGTCCTTGAGGTTAACAAAGAAAACAGATAATGTCAGGACAGGAATAAGGAAGAAGGCGTTATCATAGAATTTTGAAGATGAAATAAGGGCAACAACCTCTTGTGAAAAAAGAGAAAGCCCAACTATGGAAAACATCAATGCAAAAGACGAGTAAAGCCAGATATTTGTATAGAACCGTTCATGGCCAGGCGAGTCCATTTTCTTGATTATCAAAGGACCAACGGCCAGCTTAATGGAATCAGCCACTACGAGCTTGAGAGTACTGGCGATTTTAAAGGCAAGGGTGTACACTGCAACAGATTCCAGGGCGCTGAGGAAGTTCAGGGAGTACCTGTCGATAACATTCAGGATAACAGTGAACACTGCTGCCCAAAGCAGGGGAGCCCCATAAGAAATCATCCCCCTGAAGGCCTTCATGTCAAAACGCACCTCGCTGTTACGAATTATATAAGGCAAAAGAAGTAAGAGATAGAGTCCGTTGCCAATTATCTGCGCAGTATAGATCCCGGCAATACCCATTTTTTTGCCGACAACAAGAAAAAGGGTTATCCCAAGTACAGCTACAAGTTTGAGGGTATTGGTAGTTGTGTATACCGAAGCCTTTGATTGAAGCCTGAGAAGCGAGCTTACCAGGGTATTCAGGCTCTGTAATCCGGCACTCACAGTCAGCAGGATGATTTCCTCATAAAATCGGTCATCAGTGAAGATAAGAACAGATATCTGTTTTGCCAGGAGGATAAAAATAAGGCAGAAGAAAAGACTCACAATTGTCTGAGCCGCCATTGAAGTAAAGAATACTGACTTCTGTTTTTCAGAATAGTCTTTGTCCCAATACCATCTGAAAAGACTCTGGGGCAGCGAGAGCCCCAGCACCACTGCCAATACCTGCGCCGTTATCTCAAGTATCCCGAGAGCACCGAATTCGGCAACGGAGAAGTAAGCCGTATTTGTATAGAAAGGGATCAGAATAAACCCGACAAGCTTGATGGCGATATTTCCCAGACCATAAATCAGGGTGTCTTTTACCGACGATTTTATGCTTCCTGATGCCATCTCAGATGCTTTTTTTATAATCCGGACCTGCTATTGTCCTGTACATTTCGATGAGGCCCGAAACACTTACCTCCCAGTTGTATAAATTCTTTACGGCATTTCTGCCGTTTTCACCTTTGCTATGAAGGAGTGACCTGTTCTGATACACCTCCATAAACCTGACAGAAAAATCTTCAGGCGAATCATAAACATAGGAAATACCTGAATCAGTATCATCAATTACCCTTTTTATACTGATGCAGTTGCTGGCCAGCACCGGTATTCCGGCGGCCATATACTCAAAAAGCTTGTTGGGAGATGAGTTATCAGACTGAACAGATCTGACGTGGGGCAAAACAGCAAGGTCAGATTGACTTATAAGACTTTCTGCCTCATGTTTTGCAACTTTACCCCTGAATGACACCTGCGAGTTAAGTCCAAGCTCATCCGTCAGTATTTTTAATTCTTTGACATATCTGCCATCTCCTGCAATGGTGAGGTGCCACGCTAATCTGCTGCCAAGAAGCGATAATCCCTTAATGACATACTGAAGGCCCCGGTGTCTCGTAATGCCGCCAACATAGATCAGTTTAAAAATTTCAGACTTGCCGGGGAAACTGCCTGTAACTGTTGAAACCAGGGGTGTATTTTCAAGTATTATGATTTTATCAGGCACGGCCCCAATCCGGATTAACCTCTCCTTCATCTCGGCCACAACGGTAATAACTTTGTCAGCCTGGCTGACAGACTCTTTTTCATACCGCCGCCACTGGCTGGTTGAAGATAATAGTCTGCCTGCAAGAGATTTAGTATGCTGTGAAACATCCAGAAAGTCAGGCCAGTTCTCATGAAGATCGAGAACTAATCCGGCATTATACTGCTCTTTTATCATGAAGCCTACCCTTGCCAGTGGCAGATCATGAACATGCACCACATTAGCTTTATGAACCTTCATGACGGAATTAATATATGACATCCAGAAGTTAAAGTAAAATGGAAACTTCAAGGCCCCCACACTGGCTTTCCGTATTATTGAAGGCATCTTCTTCCTGAAAAGTATGCAATCTTCCCTTTCAACTTTATAAGGAGCATCTTCCGCCGTTACTGCTGCTACTATTAATTTGTGACCCGCTTCATGCAATGAATACACCTCTTTCTGAACTCTGAAGTCCGAGAGGTAATCATTTTCAAGAAGCATCAGGATGGTCATCAACGAAACTTAAATTATCAGATTAATATATATGTTATTTGCCTGAAAGTCACATTCTCAATGAGTGTTTCCATATATGAAATTGCTGAGATTGTTCGTCAGGGCACGCCTCGAATACTCGGCATGGAAGTCGGCCCGGACAATAGTGCGTCCCGAAGCAATTTTAAGAATAAAGTTCCGGATCCCATCCTGATTGTCATAACCAAATATTCCCTGGTATCCGCATCTTGCAAGCAGATGAGCTGCATCTCCGTCAACAGGTCCGATGAACAATACTGGTTTGCCACTTGCCATATATTCAAAAAGTTTCCCGGTGATAATTGATTTCCCTGACGGATGGTCTGGTATGATCATAAGCAACAATGATGAGCTCATCATATGTTTTATTGCCACAGGGTGATCTGAATAAGGGATAAATTCAGAGATACAACCTTCTGTTTCGGCGATGATCATTGCACGAACCGACTCCTGAATGCTGCCGACAAATCTGAGATGAACTGGCTTTTCACCTGCGTTTAATCCCTTAATAGCCTTGAGAAAACCGTCTACAGGGTATACCTCGGAGAGTGTTCCCACATATGTTATTGTAAGGGCATCAGGCTGTGTGGAGGCAATTCCCTCAAAGTCTTCTTCATCAAAACCATTTGGGATAACATGGATCTTATCTTCAATATCAGGCACTTTGTCAGCAAAAAGGGAAGCAAGGGAGTTACCCACAGTAAGGATTCCGTCAGCTCTTTTCAGAACGCTCTTTTCCATTGCCCTGTCAACCATCTTTGCCAGGAAAGTGGGATGGAACATCTCATAATAGTAAATATCGGTCCATGGATCGCGGAGGTCTGCTACCCACCTTATTTGAGGGAATTTGTGCTTAAGCTTTAGCCCTATAAGTTGTGTTGAGTGGGGTGGACTTGTAGTAATTACGTGGCCGATATTCTCTGTTTTTATCAGCTCACAGGCTTTCCTGAATGCATATTTGTTCCACCCTTTCCTCGGGTCCGGAATAAAGAAATTACCTCTAAGGAACCGGCTTATTGCGCTCTTTATTCCTTTATTGGATTCTGAAGCGAATCCGGCAGAGGGTATCTTTGACTGATCTTTACTGTAGAGCGAAAAATAGTTTGTAGCCCTTGTTCTGTGCACTTCAACATCAAGGGGAATATCACCGTATAGCGAGGTGTCTTTGACGGGGTAGGCGGCATTTTCCGGGTTGACAGTAAGCACCACAGGCAGCCATCCCGAAGCAGGAAGATATTTTGTAAATTTCAGCCACCGCTGGACGCCGGCACCGCCGCTTGGCGGCCAGTAGTAAGTGATTATGAGCACTTTCTCCGGCATGGTCTGGAACTAAAGTTTTTTGAGCTGTTCTCTGAGGCTGACCTTATCGGCAATAATGTCCCTTAATTTTTCAATGGGAACACGTTCCTGCTTCATCGAATCACGGTACCTGATGGTTACTGTTTTGTCTTCAACAGTCTGGTAATCTATAGTGATACAATATGGAGTGCCGATCGCATCCTGCCTTCTGTAACGCTTTCCAATGGAATCTTTTTCATCATACTGGCAGTTGAAGTCAAACTTCAGTTCGTCAACGATCTTTCTCGATATTACAGGCAGGTCATCTTTTTTTACCAAAGGAAGGACTGCCAGTTTCACAGGAGCAAGGACCGGCGGCAGTCTCAGTACTACCCTGCTGTCAGCCACACCATCTTCCTTGGTGAGGTCCTCCTCATAGTAGGAGGCGGAGATCACCTGCAGGAACATCCTGTCAACCCCGATTGATGTCTCAATTACAAAGGGAACATATGACTCATTTTTCTCGGGGTCGAAATACTGCATTTTCTTACCGCTGAACTCCTGGTGCTGTTTCAGATCAAAATCGGTACGCGAATGAATGCCTTCAACCTCCTTAAATCCAAATGGAAATTTAAATTCAATATCGCTGGCCGCATTGGCATAATGAGCCAGCTTTTCATGATCATGGAACCGGTAGTTATTTTCACCGAAGCCAAGGGCCTGGTGCCACTTCATCCTGGCTTCTTTCCACTGTTCAAACCAGGCGAGTTCAGTGCCCGGCTGAACGAAGAACTGCATCTCCATCTGCTCAAACTCGCGCATGCGGAAGATGAACTGTCTGGCTACTATCTCATTTCTGAATGCCTTTCCTATCTGTGCTATCCCGAAGGGGAGGCGCATGCGCCCTGTTTTCTGTACATTGAGGAAATTCACGAAGATACCCTGGGCGGTTTCGGGCCTCAGGAAGATTTTCATCGCACCGTCAGAGGTTGATCCTATCTCAGTTGCAAACATCAGGTTAAACTGCCTGACATCAGTCCAGTTGCGGGTGCCCGATACAGGGCACACAATCTCACTATCGATAATTATCTGTCTTAGTTCGGCGAGATCGTTATTTGTAATTGCATTTACAAACCTCTCATGAAGCTGGTCGCTTTTCTGCTTTACTTCGACGATTCGGGGGTTTGTTGATCTGTAGAGAGCCTCATCAAACTTTTCGCCGAATTTCGCCTTTGCCTTTTCTACTTCCTTCTCAATTTTCCCCTCAAATTTTGCTAAATGGTCCTCAATCAGAACATCAGCGCGATAGCGTTTCTTACTGTCCTTATTGTCAATGAGAGGGTCATTGAATGCATCCACGTGGCCTGAAGCCTTCCATATGGTGGGATGCATGAAAATGGCAGAGTCAAGCCCGACAATATTCTCATGCAGCAGGACCATGCTGTCCCACCAGTATTTCTTAATGTTATTTTTCAGCTCAACACCGTATTGTCCGTAATCGTACACTGCTCCCAGGCCGTCATATATCTCACTTGAAGGGAAAACATATCCGTACTCTTTGCAATGCGAAACAAGTTTTTTAAAAATATCTTCCTGGGCCATTTTTTCTCTGGATTCTGCTTAATAACCGGGCAAAAGTAAACTAAAATCCTCTGTTTTACAATCAGCATAGATGTCAGCAATCAATTTGTATATTTGTCCCCTGTTGCTGAAAGGACGAGCTGATGAAAGTTAAATATGATTTTCTTGTTATTGGTTCCGGGCTTGCCGGTCTCTCTTTCGCACTTAAGGCTGCAGCCTTTGGAAAAGTGTGTGTTGTAACCAAAGCAGGGCTGGAAGACACCAATACTCATTATGCCCAGGGTGGGATTGCCACGGTGATGTATTCTCCCGATTCATTTGATAAACATGTCAGGGATACAATGGTTGCCGGTGCGGGATACTGCAACGAGGAGGTGGTAAGGAGGGTTGTAAGTGAGGCCCCGGACCGCATTCGCGAGCTGATTGAAATGGGCGTGGATTTTGACAAGAAAACTGACGGGAGTCTTGATATGGCGATGGAAGGCGGACATACGGAGCACCGCATCCTTCATCACAAAGATTCAACAGGGGCTGAAATAGAAAATGTTCTTGCCTCCAAAGCCAGGCAGCACAGCAATATTGACATCTTTGAGAATCACTTTGCTATTGACCTGCTGACCCAACATAACCTTGGTGAATATGTTACCCGGGAATGGAAAGACATAAAGTGTTTTGGTGCCTACGTGGCTGACCTGAGCAACCAAAAGGTTAAGACAATCCTTTCAAAAGTGACTGTACTGGCAACGGGAGGCATGGGCAACATATATCTCACCACTACCAATCCGGAGGTAGCAACAGGTGATGGCGTTGCCATGGTCCACAGAGCCAATGGCAAAATTGAGAATATGGAATTTATTCAATTCCACCCGACCTCCCTCTATAATCCGAATGTAAGACCTTCCTTCCTTATCACTGAGGCATTGAGGGGTTTTGGGGCAGAATTGCGCAACAGCTCCGGTGAAAAATTCATGTCGAAATACCATGCACGCGGATCCCTTGCCCCGCGTGATGTGGTTGCCAGGGCAATAGACAATGAGATGAAGCTGAGAGGTGAAGACTTTGTTTATCTTGATTGTACCCATCTTGACAGCGAGGAGGTTAAATCGCATTTTCCTCATATTTTTGAGAAATGCCTGTCAGAGGGTATTGATATTACCCGGCAGATGATACCTGTTGTACCAGCTGCACATTATTCCTGCGGAGGAGTTAAAGTTGACCTTAACGGAAGAAGTTCAATAGACCGGTTATATGCGGTTGGGGAAGTATCATCCACAGGCCTTCACGGAGCCAACAGGCTGGCATCCAACTCTCTTATAGAGGCCGCAGTATATGCTCACAGAGCGGTTGCAGATGCCTCCGCCCGCCTGGATGAACTCACCTATGAAGATGATATACCCGGATGGAACTATCACGGCACTACACATCTCGAGGAGATGGTCCTGGTTACACAGAACTATAAAGAGATGCAGATGATCATGAGCAATTATGTGGGTATAGTGAGGTCTGATCTCAGGCTTGCAAGAGCAAAGACCAGGCTTGAGATCATCTACCAGGAAACAGAAGATCTCTACAGGAGGTCAACCATATCCAGAAAGCTTATAGAGTTGCGCAATCTTATTGCAGCAGGGTACCTGGTGATAAAAATGGCACAGAACAGGCAGGAGAGCCTGGGGTTGCATTATTCTATTGATTATCCTGCCAGACCGGGTTCGGAATTTTAACTAATAATAAGAAATGGAGATAAGTGAAACCACTTCAGCACCTGTCTGCGGTGATGATAAGTTCTTAACTGAACCCTTTAAGGGAAAGAACGCATTCTGGAGATACTTTGTAGGTGCAATAATACCTTTTATAGCTTCAAATCTTATTGGTGCCATCCCCCTGGTGGTGGTTATGATTGTTGCTTCGGGAGGCGATATGATGGCAACCAGGGGAGGCATGCCTGATTTCGCAGCCATGGGCATAGACCTGAATTTCGGGTTTTTCTTAATGGTGTTTCCCTTTATCCTTGCTTTTCTGGTTTTTGTGTATCAGGTAAAACCGCTGCATGAAAGGAGTCTCAGGAGCGTCATTAATGGTGGGAAAAATATCCGCTGGGGAAGAATATTTATTTCGGCCGGAGTTTGGACACTCATATCTGCATTTTTCCTTTATTTTTCAATTAAGGCTGATCCCGGAAATTTTACACTGGTAAATACTTCGCGCTCACTGTTGATACTTGCGGTTCTTGCAGTTCTTCTGATCCCATTCCAGGCAGGTTTTGAGGAGCTGCTTTTCAGGGGATACCTGATGCAGGGATTTGCTGTGCTTGCGCGAAACAGATGGGTTCCGCTGGTGGCCACCTCGGTGCTTTTCGGTTTGATGCATGCATTAAACCCCGAAGTCAAGGGGTACGGATTTTTGACTATGATACCACAGTACATTTTCATGGGAGTGATCTTTGCAATACCGGCTCTGATGGATGACGGTATTGAGGTAGCCATAGGTGCCCATGTTGCAAATAATGTCTTCCTGTCAGTTTTCCTGACAACGAAGGACTCTGCCCTTCAGACACCGGCAATGTACGAACAGATCAATATTTATCCGTGGAAGGATTTTGGCGGTCTGGCAATAATGGCTGTTATCTACCTTGGCGCTATGGCACTGATCTACAAGTGGAAGGATATAAGAAAGCTCTACGGAAGAATTAATATTGCAGCTTAAGCCAGCTGACAGATCTCTTCAGACACCGTATATTCCGGGGAACTCTTCACTTCTGAAAGTGCCCCATTTGTCCCTGATCTCTTCAATGATCTTCTTTATCTCATCAACATCAAGTGTGGTAAGAAGCCTTAGCCGGGTCTCCCTGAAATTGGGCAGGCTTTTAAAATAGTTGGAAAAATGCCTTCGCATCTCAAGAATGGCGGACTTTCCCTCCTTGTGTTCAAGGGATTTGTCAAGATGCAGAAGGGCAAGGTCTGCTTTTTCCTCAACCGTTGGCTCAGGTAATAATTCGCCGGTGTCAAGATAATGGCGTATTTCCCTGAATATCCATGGTTTGCCGAAGGTAGCCCTTCCTATCATGATGCCATCAACTCCGTACCTGTCAAACATGTCTTTAGCCCGCAGTGGCCCATTAACGTCGCCGTTGCCGATTACCGGTATTTTCATCCGGGGGTTGTTCTTTACCTCTCCTATAAGGGTCCAGTCGGCCTCTCCGCGATACATCTGCGCCCTGGTACGTCCGTGAATGGTCAGTCCTGCTATTCCTGTATCCTGCAGCCTCTCCGCCAGTTCAACTATTGTTTTGCTGGTTTCATCCCATCCCAGCCTGGTTTTCACAGTGACAGGGATGTCGACAACCTTTACTATGGCGGATGTCATTTCAAGCATCAGGGGTATATTCTGAAGCATTCCCGCGCCTGCTCCGCGGGTTGCTATCTTCCGCACCGGGCAGCCGTAGTTGATATCGATAAGATCAGGACCCGCCTCCCTTGCAATCAGTGCGGCTTCAACCATCGATTCGACGATATGACCGTACAGCTGTATCCCGATGGGCCTCTCATAATCAAACAGGTCAAGCTTTTTCACGCTGCTTTTTCCATCCCTTATCAGACCGTCAGAAGAAATAAATTCGGTATACATAAAGTCAGCTCCGAACATCTTGCAGATGTACCTGAATGAAGGATCAGTAATGTCTTCCATCGGAGCAAGAAAGAGAGGCCGGGCAGGCAGTATAGTATTTCCCAGTTTCACAGGTTAATGGTAAATCAGGATAAATAGCTGATATTAAATATTATAATTCAAAAAGGGTAGGAGAGTTGCTCTGTGTTATTTCACTTTTCCTGAAGACATAAACAAGGCCGTATCTTTCAGAATGGGTGCGTCTCTCATTCTCAGGCAGATCGGAAAACTTAGTCTCTACCTCATTCCAGACACTTGTGATAAGTTCATCGGCTTCACTGCGCATCTCAGCCGTACGGCTGACACAGTCCGCCACCCGTTTGCCAAGCGTCTTGTGCAGATTCCGCGCTTCAAGGAACTTTTCATAACGTGCCTTTACAACTGCGATAGAGGGGTTGGTGACAGGAGTATGGCCTTTACGTATTCGGTACTCTTCACCGTCAATGATCCTCTTGCCCCAGGCGACCAGTTCATTATCCGTTGAAAGAGAGGGAATTGCCGCATCCTCCGGTGCAATGCCGTAAAATGATCTCGTTTCGGCAGGCAACTCGCCTCTGACAATGGTCATATTCACTACCTTGAAGAAGTGAGTGAGATAGATCCTTGCCTTGCGTGTCAACTCCTGGCTAACCTTGCTTTTGTCCATCTGATAATTGATAGTCTGGCGCTGATGGCTGATACTGTTCTCAAATACGGGAAGAAACCCCTGGAGCCTTACCAGCGTCTTCATTGAGTAGGCAAGATTAAAGGGAGGGGTATTTTTTCCTATATCAAGAGCTTTTTTCATTGCTCTAAGTCTTGCTGAATCGGTGTTGGGAAGACGTCGGTAGGGCATACAAATACAATTTATGAACATTAGCTTATGCGAATGTACACTCTTAATGAAAACTACCAATAGTCTTCGCAGTGAATAATTGTTGATAACCTGAAAAATATCAACAGTACTTATTACTTTAGTGGTCTGATTAAAAAAGTGAAATATGTTTGAACGTGAAGTTTACATCAACCGCAGGCACAGGCTTGCATCCCAGGTGAAAACCGGAATAGGGCTCTTTATCGGTAACGTTGAGGCGCCCATGAACTATCCCGGTAACACATATCACTGGAGGCAGGACAGTGATTTCCTCTATTTTTTCGGACTTGATATTCCGGGTCTTACCGGTGCAATTGATTTTGACTCCCGCGAGGAATATATTTTCGGGAATGATGTGGATATTGATGATATAATATGGATGGGTCCCCAGCCTACGATAGCCAGCCTTTCTGAAAGCGTCGGTGTTAAAAAGAGCCACCCTGTGGCCAGTCTGAATGAGTTTATTGGCAAGGTTCTGGCCAGCGGGCGTGCTGTTCATTTTCTGCCTCCCTACAGGGCGGAGACAAAGATGACCCTGGGTGCAATTCTTCATGAGAATCCCTGCCAGATGCGCAGCAAAGCATCTGAAGAGCTTATTAAGGCTGTGATAGCATTGAGATCAGTGAAGGAGGAATGCGAGATAAAGGAAATAGAAAAAGCATCTGACATTGCATGTGAGATGCAGACAACAGCCATGCGCATGTGTAAACCCGGGGTATCCGAAAGGGAGATCTTCGGAGCTATTGAAGGGATTGCATGGGCAAAGGGAAGCGGGCCTTCATTTCCAATAATACTGAGTGTAAACGGACAGACACTCCATAACCACTCGCATGACAACATTCTTAAAGAGGGCAGGATGATGGTGTCAGACTGTGGCGCAGAATCGCTGATGCATTATGCAGCGGACCTGACACGGACTACCCCGGTGGGAGGACGTTTCAGCCGGCAACAGAAAGAGATATATGAAATTGTGCTGAAAGCCAATACTGAATCAATTAAACTTGCCGGTCCCGGGATGTCAAATAAGGACCTCCATCTTAATGCATGCCTTATAATTGTTTCGGGGCTTAAGGAGCTAGGGCTGATGAAGGGCGATCCATCTGAAGCCGTTGCCGCCGGAGCCCATGCGCTTTTCATGCCTCACGGCCTGGGCCATATGATGGGTCTTGATGTACATGATATGGAGGGCCTGGGTGAGAACTTCGTCGGATATAATGAAGAGGTAAAACGAAGCTCTCAGTTCGGCCTTGCATTTCTGCGTTTTGCCTTGCCCTACAAGCCCGGGCATGTTTTTACTGTTGAACCTGGCATCTATTTTATTCCGGAGCTGATGGAGATGTGGAAAGCTGAAGGCAAGTTCAGTCAGTTCATAAATTATGAAGAGGCATCAACCTGGCTTGGCTTCGGAGGAGTAAGGATTGAGGATAATGTTCTGATAACAGGTAACGGCAGCAGGATGCTCGGCAAAACAGCTCCCAAAACTGTTGAGGAGATCGAAGAGGTCTGCCGCTGAACTGTTATAATAATAAGGCCTTAAATTAAAAGGCTTTATAATACTCCCGGTTGAGCCTGGCTATATTGGTCAGTTTGATCTGTTTGGGGCACTGTGCCTCACAGGCGCCTGTGTTTGAACAGTTGCCAAAACCCTGTGTGTCCATTTCGGCAATCATGGCACGCACTCTATCTTTAGCCTCAATCTTACCCTGTGGAAGAAGTGCAAACTGAGATATCTTGGCTGACACAAACAGCATTGCCGATGCATTTTTGCAGGCAGCTACGCATGCTCCGCATCCTATGCATATTGCTGAGTCGAAAGCTTCATCACTCTTATTTTTATTTACCAGCACCGAATTTGCTTCTGAAGCTGCACCGGTTGTGACAGATATAAAACCGCCGGCAACCTGTATTTTGTCAAATGCACTGCGGTCAACAATCAGGTCTTTGATGACCGGGAAAGGCTTTGCTCTCCAGGGTTCAATAACTACTGTATCGCCGTCTTTAAAATGTCTCATGGAAAGGTGGCATGTAGTCAACCCGGCAACAGGGCCATGCGGATAGCCATTTATAAACATCCCGCAGCTCCCGCAGATGCCTTCACGACAGTCGTGGTCAAATGCAACCGGTTCCTTGTTATCTTCTGCAAGCTTTTTATTCAGTGAGTCAAGCATCTCAAGAAAAGACATATCAGGGGAGACATTATCAAGGTTGTAAAATGCAAATGCCCCTTTTGCCTTTGCACTTTTCTGTCTCCATATTTTCAGTTTGAGCTTCATATCTGGAAGAATTAAATTCGTTGGTTATTTATAGCTTCTTTCTTTGAGTTCAACAAACTCGAACTTAAGCGGTTCTTTGTTCAGAATGGGTGGATTGTCGCCATTATATTCCCAGGCGGCAACGTATGAATATTCAGCATCGTTTCTCTTTGCCTCACCATCTTCTGTCTGGCTTTCCTCCCGGAAGTGGGCGCCGCATGACTCTTTCCTGTTCAGAGCGTCGGTGATCATCAGTGTGGCAAGGTCAAAGAAGTCGGCAACCCTGCCTGCCTTTTCAAGCTCCTGGTTGAGATCGGCTCCTTCGCCCGGCACAATCAGGTCACTCCAGAATTCTTTTTTAAGATCAGCGACCAGCGTCAGAGCCTTTTTCAGTCCCTCCTCATTGCGCGTCATCCCGCAGTAGTCCCACAATATTTTCCCGAGACGTTTATGAAAGCTGGCTGCCGTATGTTTTCCCTTTACGGAAAGCAATTTTTCAATTCTCTCTTTTGCTTCCTTTCCCGCGGCTTCAAATTCAGCAAGTGTGGTGGCGGCTCTTGGTGTTCGTATCTCACCGGCAAGATAATTGCTGATGGTATAGGGAATTATAAAATAACCGTCGCCTGCAGTCTGCATAAGTGAGCTGGCTCCCAGCCTGTTGGCTCCGTGGTCCGAGAAATTTGCCTCGCCAATGGCAAAGAGACCCGGGATAGTGGTCATTAACTCATAGTCAACCCACAGACCGCCCATCGTGTAGTG
The DNA here is from genome assembly GCA_035530535.1 of Bacteroidales bacterium. Taxonomy (GTDB): domain Bacteria; phylum Bacteroidota; class Bacteroidia; order Bacteroidales; family VadinHA17; genus SR-FBR-E99. The sequence goes on along the minus strand of DATKUS010000185.1, from coordinate 506 downwards.
ACCGGCCGGATAGATACGCATTGGTTCGTCATACGGATCCATACCGGTTATGTCCCTATACATCTCGAACAGGTTGCCGTACTTGTTTTCGATGGCCTTTTTACCCTGTTTCTTTATAGAATCGCGGAAGTCGAGATTGACTGAAAGTCCTGTCTCGCCAACACCGTAACCGGCATCGCATCTCTCCTTGGCAGCCCTGGAGGCGACATCGCGCGGCACCAGGTTACCGAATGTGGGATAGCGGCGTTCAAGATAATAGTCTCTTTCTTCTTCAGGTATATCATTTGCATTTCGCTTGTCGCCTTTAGCTTTAGGAACCCAGATGCGTCCGTCATTGCGCAGCGACTCAGACATGAGTGTCAACTTGCTTTGGAATATATTCAGCTGGGGGATGCATGTGGGGTGGATCTGCACAAAGCTGGGATTGGCGAATGCAGCGCCTTTCCTGTATGCCTTCCAGGCTGCCGAAGCGTTGGAGTTGACGGCCAGTGTTGAAAGAGAATAAA
>DATKUS010000184.1:0-46548 GCA_035530535.1 Bacteroidales bacterium | reverse complement strand
CCCTGCTGGTCCAGCTGGTAGGCACACGCGAGTGTTCCATATAATACCTGTTCTCCTCATCAGGATTGAGGCTATCGACATACCACGGGATATGCCTTGCCATGAAAGGATAAGCAGTGCGGAACATCACGGCGTGGAAATTTGCAGGTCGGCGTCTGGCGCGAGGCCTGTAAAGGGCAAAGGTGGTGTCAATGGATGCCCGGAAAAGCAATGCATCCCTTTTCCTTTCAAAAAACTTCTTTTCCCATTCAATTACCTGGTCTTTCATTGCATAGCAATCCGGCAGGTCATCTATCTTAAGTGAAAAACCAACTTTCCGGGCCATCCGGTACTTCTTGAGGGCATTCATGAAAACCAGCATAAAATCGTCAGGATACTCCTTTAACGGAATAATATCTGAATCAGTGTAGACAAAATATTCCAGGAGTGGCGGATACGTTGACAGGTTATCAATGATGAAGATATTCTTATAGCCTCTCTCCTCCATCGCTGAAATAAGCTGTTTCATTGAGTCGAGCCTGTTGAAGTTATTGATAATAACAGGTATTTGTTTATGATCCCTGTTTTTCGGCGGAGAAAGCATCTCCTGCACGAACAGCAGCAGCGAACTGGCACCGTAGTAAAGTCTCTTGAAAGGTTTGTCGGAAAAGAGTTTAGTATTCATGGATGTTACCGGAAGGGATTGTGCAGCAACCAATTGTTCTTAAATTATGATGTGAAAGTAATTATCCTGGACGATTTATGCAACGATGAGTGAAACTTGACTGGCATACCGTAATAAAAAAGAAACATGTGATGTATATTTGGATAGTAATAATAGCATAAATGAATAATTTATTAAGAGGACTTATATCAGGCCTCGGGGCCTGGAAATTAGGCGGTGGCTGTGTAGGAACTATTGTAGTATTCATTGTCATCTGGCTTATTCTGGGTCAATGCAGTTAAAACTTCCTGACAGATAATTAAGTAGTGACAAATTATAAGGCTATTATTGTATTTTAGCAGAACAAACACTAATACTGACAGATATGTTTATAGGATTTCTTATTATTCTCATTGTCCTGGTCCTTTTTGCAATAGGACTCTACAACAGGTTAGTAAAACTAAGGAACAATCGCGAAAATGCTTTTGCTGACATTGATGTGCAGCTTAAGCAGAGACTTGATCTTATTCCTCAGTTAGTTGAGGCGGTGAAAGCATATATGAAGCATGAGAGCACTGTGCTTACTGACATTACCAATGCGCGTGCCAGTGCGCTGCAGGCCAGCGGTATCAATGAGAAGATTGCCGCTGATGCAAATATGACTTCAGCCCTGCAGGGTCTGAGGGTAGCTGTGGAAGCTTACCCGGATCTTAAAGCCAGCCAGAACTTTATACAACTGCAGGAGGAGATATCAGACATTGAAAATAAACTCGCTGCCGTACGCAGGTTCTTCAACTCCGCAACCAAGGAGCTGAACAACGCCGTTGAGACGTTCCCATCAAACCTGCTTGCAGGTATGTTCGGTTTCAAACGCGAAACGATGTACGATCTGGGTGCTGACAGGACGAAGGCTGAGGAGACGCCTACCTTAAAATTCTAGGTTAGATGAAATACATCGGACTTAATACGCAGATTTGGACTAATAATTTCAAATCAGTTGTATTGCTTGTTCTCTTTCCCGTAGTCATTTTTGGGCTGGTGTGGCTTTTTATTTACTTTACTCAGTCCCAGTCAGATTACAGGATTGCATATTCCAACCAGACATTCATGCGGATCATACCATGGGTTTCAATGGCCATACTGCTCTGGTTTTTCATTGCATTTTTCTCTCATTCCAAAATGATTGAAAAAGCCACCGGCTCTGCACCTCTGAGCCGGAAAGAGAACAAGAGGATTTACAACCTTGTTGAAAATCTGTGCATCGGCAGCGGAATGCAAATGCCAAGAATTAATGTGATCAATGATGACTCTCTGAATGCATTTGCAAGTGGAATTAACAAATCTACTTTCACTGTTTCTCTTTCCAGCGGTATAATCAATAAGCTTGATGAGGAGGAGCTTGAGGCTGTCATTGCCCATGAGCTTACACATATCAGGAACCGTGATGTCAGACTGCTGATCATTTCGATAGTATTCGTAGGTATTTTCGCTTTTATTACTGAAGCATTGCTTCGTTCCTTCAGATTCAGCGGAGGAGGACGCGGGAAAAAGGATGGCCGGATGGTGCTGATCGCACTCTTTCTGGCCGGAATAGGATACCTTCTGTCATCGTTATTCAGGTTCGCCATTTCCAGGCAGCGTGAGTTTATGGCAGACGCAGGATCTGCAATGATGACTAAGAGGCCTCTTGCCCTGGCTTCTGCGCTTGAGAAGATATCGGCTGATCCACGCATTGAGGCTGTTGAACGTCATGATGTTGCGCAGCTTTTCATTGAGAATCCAAGGGAGATAGATAAAAAAGGAGCTTCAATCTCCCTTGCCTCATTATTCAGTACGCATCCTCCGATAGACAAGAGAATTGAAGTTCTGAGACAGTACTGAAAATGGAGAGACGTGTGTCTTTCTATTTTTTTTAGCGGGGAAAAGAATTACTTCACTTTGGCCAAACTTACTCTAAGGTTTTATTCAGGGTTTGACCTCTTCTTTCTACTCAAGTGATGGTATTTCCTTATCCAACCGGTATATGGGTTCAATAATTCCATCTGGCTGATCGATATCAATGGGTAAAATTAATATATTTGGTAATAACGAAATATCAGGTGAAAGGTATAAATTGTCATATCTGTTGCTGACTTATTAAAAATATATGGCTAAAGGAAAAAAGTTCGGGACTTTTGGCGGAGTTTTCACTCCTTCCATACTTACCATTTTAGGGGTGATAATGTATATGCGCTTACCGATGATATCGGGTGAGGCAGGACTAATAGGTACTTTGGGCATCATCGTGGTGGCTCATCTGATTTCAATAACCACCGGGTTGAGTGTGTCATCCATTGCCACTGATAAGAAGGTCAAGGAGGGCGGGACATACTTTATTATTTCCAGAAGCCTTGGTCTGCCCATAGGTGGAACCCTGGGACTGGCGCTTTTTGTCGGGTTGTCATTCAGCGTAAGTCTTTATCTTATAGGTTTTTCCGAAAGTTTTCTTAACTATTGGAACCTTCCTATGGATATAAACTACATAAGGATTACCGGGAGCATTATCCTGCTGGTTGTGACAATAATAACTTTCGTAAGCACTTCCCTGGCCATAAAGACACAGTATCTGATAATGGCAGCGATCTTTCTCTCTCTTCTCTCAATATTCTTTGGTCATCATGACCTGGCCCCTGCTACGCCAAATTTTTTCGGCAAGGGCACCGGTGTTCCCCTTATAGTACTCTTTGGTATCTTTTTCCCGGCTGTGTGCGGATTTGAAGCAGGTGTTTCAATGTCAGGCGATCTGAAAGATCCAAAAAAATCCATTCCCCTGGGTACTATTTCTGCCATATCGATCGGTTTAGTAGTATATATCATTCTGGCATTTTTCTTTGCATACACCGTTGATGGGGAATTTCTTGCCACCGATTCCAAGGCACTGTTCAAGATATCCCTGGTGCCTCAATTCGTGATTGCTGGTATCTGGGGAGCCACATTAAGTTCAGCCCTAGGCAGTATCCTTGCTGCTCCCAGGATCCTGCAGTCCACAGCCATTGATAAGATTACGCCACGGATCTTTGCTCGCGGCACCGGGGCTGCCAGGGAACCCAGAAATGCTCTTCTTTTCACTTTCTTTATTGCCGAAGCAGGCATTCTCATCGGGGAACTGGATGTCATAGCCCGGATCGTCACCATTTTTTTCATCACCACATACGGATTCCTGAACCTGAGCGCTGCTTTTGAATCTCTGACCAGTGCTGATTTCCGGCCCTCTTTCAAAACACCTGCCTGGGTAAGCATAATTGGTTTTCTGGCCTGTGTCATTGTAATGATACAGCTTGACTTCTTAGCAATGGTTGGAGCAATAGTAATTCTGGGTGCGCTCTTTCTGTTCCTGAAGCAGAGGCAACTTGTTCTTGAAACCGGTGATGCCTGGAGCAGTGTGTGGTCCACACTTGTCAGGGCAGGTCTCCGGCGCCTGAACAGGTCTTCCATCAACACACGCAACTGGCGGCCTAATATTATTATGTTCTCCGGTCAGGATAGTGCAAGACCCCACCTCGTTGAAATGGCCGGCGCCATCAGCGGCAGGCTTGGCATGTTTTCAGCTTTTGAAATGATTGAGTCCAAGGAGCCAAAGCTGGTAAAGGACAGGCGCTATTTTTCTGCTTCCGGAAGTAATGTTGAACTCATGATCCATCAACATGAATGCCGTAATGTGTATGAGGGAATGAATGAGATATCACGTGTTTACGGTTTCTCCGGCGTTGAGCCGGATACTATTCTTATGGGGTGGAGCAGGAATGAAAACAATAAAGAGGATTTCTTAAAGGCTATAAAGAACTTTGAGGAGAGTGACTTAAATACCATTCTTCTCAGTTTTAACTTCCTGAAGAAATACGGGGACAAGAAAACCATAGATGTATGGTGGAGTGGCTGGGGCAGCAACCTTTCATTCTCGATCTTCCTTCTCAGACATTTTACGTCAACAGGTGACTGGAAAGATGCTCATATTCGGTTGCTGGTAATAAACAGTCTCCGTGACCGGGAAGAGACAATTTACAGGACCCTTCAAAATATTACTAATAAGTACCGCATCAGCATCGAAATAAAAATCATTAACAATTCAGTTGATGCTTTGCCAAAGAATGAGATCATAAGCCGCGAGTCATCAAATACTGACCTGACATTCATTGGTATTCCTGACAAGCAATACCAGCATATTGACGAAACATATGATGAAGTGATGACTCTTTCACAGCATCTCGGGACATTTGTGCTTTTGAATAGTTCATCGAGGTTTGAGTCGTTTGACCTCGGAATTGATACAAAACAGGTTGAAGAGCATATTGCTCCTGATACTCAGAAACTTGTATTGCCTGAACTGGTACCTTCAAAGTACAGCATCATTAATGATGACATCAGTAAGATAGATACTAACGGGCAAAAAGTCCTGTCCCTTTTCTTCGAAAAAGCTTTTACCCCTGTATTCTCTGAATTACAGAAACTTTCAAATGAGCTTCTGGCAGCAAGCAACTCGGTGATTATTCAGCTGGATAATCTGAAGACCCTTGATGATACTTACCGGGTAAAGAAGTCACTGATCAAAATAAAAAATGACTTTTATTTCAGGACTAATCGTGTTTTTATTGACCTTGTAAATAATAAGCTCGGAATACAGAGAGATGCATTGGCAAGCGGCATCAGCTGGTATATTGAGCGCCTCGACGAGGATCTCCGGAAGTTTCCACAGAAAATATCAATCCCTTATGAAAGGGAAGATCTTAAACTTAAGAGGAATGATCCATTCCGACTGAAATTGTTTATACTCAGAATGCGCATCTTACACCCCTTTGCAAGGACACAGATAACCGGGAAGATCCACTACCATTCTATTGCTTCATATTATTTACGTAATAACCGGCATTATTATCTTTTAGCTTTTCTCAGCAAGTTCAGAAGTGATCTTTTCCTTCAATACTCTGAAATGAGATCATTGATTATCTCGGTTGACACCATGCTTGACAGTCTCTATAAAAGGGCAATGAATAAAGATGATCTCCTTGCCTCTGTTTTAATAACCCAAAAGGCAAATGAAAACAGGGTCAGCGAATTTATGTCGGGCTTAGATCATCTGAAGAATCAGACAAGGAACAGACTTATGCTGGAGTGGCAAAAGAATCTTCAGCAGATGAGTAATGACATGGGTAAAGTTGACATCAACTTCCGCATAAGGTGGAGACAAAGGAATAGTAAGTATTATGAGGAACTGTTACGGAAGAATCTTGGATTTATAGAGGCATGGTTCGAGCATTCTTTACACCAGGTCAATAAAATCCATATGGATGTGCTTCTGCAATCGGTAAAGAGCAGGATCAATGACAAGATAAACGAGTTTAACCTGGAGATAGCTTACCAACTTGATAACCGTTTCGGAACGGAATTGGAATCACTCAGGTTAAAGCTTTTAAAGTCAGGTGTTAAGCCTGGAAGAATCTCTGGATTAAAATCAAGCATAAGTTCACTTGAAGAGGATATTCCTTTGCTGAAAGACTTTAAACAGTTCGGGAAAGATGTACTTCTGATATCCGAAACCCTTCCTGAAAACCTGTTAATTGCTTCCTCAGACAGTACTGATTCAACCAAAAGCGAAAGTGACGAAGTTCTGAATGTTCCTTTGAAGAAAATCGCACGATTCTATATCGAATCACGGTTCATCGGAACAATCTATGATCATTTGGAGAGCGTTTCCGAATCGCTGAAGAATACCATTTTTATCATTCATGACCTTTTAAGTTTTGCACGCTTCAACCTTGAAAATATTCCCGATGATCTGCCAGACAGACCTCAGGTAGCCGCTCCGATTATTGAGGATGCTTGTCAGAAAATCCTGAAAGAGGAACGGAAGATCAAACAGGTTAAGGAAGAAATAAATGAACTGATGGAAGGGTCACTTGAAGAGGTGTTCAGCAAATTATCAGCATACCAGATACCATTAACCCTTTCAGAATATTCAGGATTTATCAGAGAACACAAGGGGATAAAGGTTAAAAAGACTGTTGGTGCATATTACAGCCGGTTGAGATTTTTTATTATAAATCTGACTGCAAGAGTACTATATTCAAGAAGTGAACTGATATTACTGACAAAAAAAATAAATGAATCCGAACATACTATAAAGGGAAATCAAAAGCTTCTTGACCTTATTGATCAAGTCAGTCCAGATACAAAGGTCATTGAAAGGCTTCCTCAATTTTATAAGAACCTGTTCAGCGGGCGTTCAAGTATCATTGAAGACTTCTGGATAGGAAGGGAAGCTGATGAAGAGATGTTCATGGCTGGCATAGATCGAAATAATGCGGGCTATAAGGGTGGAATAATGATTATCGGGGACAGAAACTCCGGCAAGACTGCTTTTTGCAGGTATATCTCAGAGAGGCACTTTAAGAAAGAGAAGGTCTTTCATTTATTTCCCGTTTATACAGGCTCAGTTCAGGTGGCTGATTTCATCGAAGAGCTTAAAAAGGTCACTAATTCACGTGGTAGCCTGAAAGAAATCATGGAATCACTACCCCATCGGAGTGTTATCATAATTCATGACCTGGAACTCTGGTGGGATCGTTCCTCCGGAGGATGGGAAGTGATAATGCTGTTAATGGGTCTTATCAACGACTATTCCGACAGGATTCTCTTCATTGTAAACATGAATCCTTACACTTTTGACCTGATGAACAAAATAGTAAATCTTCAGGAACTATTCATAAGTGTCATACCGTTGAAGCCTTTCTATTCAAGAGAGATACAGGATATAATTATCCGCAGGCATCGTTCCAGCGGAATGAGGTTCGTTCTTAATGGCAGGGAAGAGGAAGAAATGTCAGAAATACGCATGGCCAGCCTGTTTAATAAGTATTTTAATTTTTCTGAGGGAAATCCCGGTAATGCTCTCAAAGCATGGCTGGCAAACATTAATAAGGTTTCAGAGAAGAAGATTTTTATAAGGGTTCCGGAACCACCCGACACAAAAATACTGGACGACCTGGATGAGGACTGGAAAGTTGTGATAATACAGCTTATCCTCCATAAGCGCCTGACCTTGGAAAGGATCACAAAGATCTTTTTCTCAGATGATGCCAGGACAAGTGAGGTCATAGGTTCAATGTTAAGGGCAGGCCTGATCGAAGAAAAGAGAGAAAACCTATATATTGTAAATAACTATTTAGAACCTCATTTGATAAAGGCTTTAAAAAGAAGCAGGGCATTATGAAAACTCTGCAATTAACTAATTCAGTTTGCCTGAGATGAATATAATTATTGTCTTTTTTGTTGCAGCACTGATCTATTTTGGGTTTAAAACCATAAGGTTTTTGCTAAATGACCTTATGAAACAACACTCTCTCATGGATCGCCTGTCAGATTTAATGACGGGTACCGAGATTATACTTTGGCTGGGATTTGTTTTCTGGGCAGCGGATCACCTTTTTAGAGATAAGTTTTATTACCATTACCTTATTTATGCCCTGATAATTATTGTTGCCGGCCTTACTTCATGGTTTTTTCTGAGGGATGTTTTTGCAGGATTAACCTTCAGGATAAGGCATAACCTGGGAAATGGTTCGTTAATACGTGTGGGCGATCTCTCAGGACAGGTTAAATCTCAGCAACTTACATGCCTGATATTACTGACAGATGATGGCAAACTCCTCCTGAGGATTCCCTATTCCAGAATAATAAATGAGGTTGTAACAGAACTTAACTATACCGGTGGCCATGAGGAGCATACTCTTCACGTCAGGGTCGAACTGTCTGTTGAAAAGAAAAATGCGGAATCACTTATCCGCTCTGCGGTACTTAACGCTCCATGGAGCAATCTGAAGGAGGAGCCTTCAATCAGGTTTACGGAAGAGACAGAGGAAGGGTATTTTTATGAGGTTACACTTCTTTTAATTAATCCTAAGAACATGAGATATATGGTGAGGGCTTTGGAGGGCTCACCTTCGCTGCACGTGGTGTCATGAATTCAGATTCTTCACGCCTCACATCAAAGGCCCGCTTGTAGCTATCTGGCATAAAGCTACATAGGCTGGCTCGAAATAAAGCTTATCCGGTGAGCGGGAAAAGGATTGCTTCGCCTGCGGCTCAACGTTTCCTGAGGAGAATGCTGTCAAACAAAAAAACCACTACCGTGGCTCTTTTTTCACAATTTACTCATCCCTCCTTCAGGTAACCCTGAATCGGTAAGAGACTGGTTTTCATTTGTAACGGTCAAATTTATTGCTGAAAATTATCACGATTTATGGCTTATTATCATTTATATACATATTCGGCCACCCCGTTTACTTTTATTGGGTAGCCATTATCATCATATTCATATGAGTTGGTTGTTATCTGCACTTTTTGAGTCCACTGGTCAACATCAAAATGAATTGTATATGTTTCTTTAGTAATGTTGTTTGGGTTGATATATTTACTTGGAGATATTAAACGTTTAAATGCCTGAAAAGGATTATGCATGATATCATATTCATATTCAGTAGTTGTCCATAACTCAGAAATTCCAGTCGATGGCACATGGAATTTTGATTCTTTAAGTAAATTCCCTTTTTCATCATATTTATAGTCAACGTAGAAGGACATTTCATTCTGCCAATACATTGTTTGCCTGCTAATTCTGTCATTATCAAAGGTAAATTCTGAGTATTCTGAATTGGTTACGGAAGGCCGAGTATAAATTTTTCTGGCTAATTGACCATTTCCGTTATACTCGAACGTCTGTGTAAGGCTTTTTGCTGTATTACCAGGATTAACCCATTCTTTCCTATTCAAAGATGCTTCAACTACACTGCTATTACTGCTAAACATTGCAGGGTCCATATAAAATTCAGAAGATGATAAAAGGTTATTGTCGTTGTAGTTGTGCTTTGTGTAATGGAATTTGTTTTTTTCTTCAATAAGCAAATTTGCATCATTATACGAATATTCATAATACGATACACCATCAATCAGAATTTTACTTATTAATGGAATATCGGTGTTCTCAACAATCAATAGTTTTTCATTTTCGCATGAAGAGAGAATGAGAGCACAGAATAACATCAATGCTATCTTTTTCATGATTTTAGGTTTAGTGTTAAAGTATTCATAACAAAAATCAAGCCAGTGTTATTCACAAAATTCGGAATTTACTGCAAAAGCCGTTTCCGTTGACCACATTCGGCCGGTCAGATTGTCTTAATGATAGTTATTTATAAATCAGGGTTTTAACTCCGGCAACTTATATGAAAACACTAAAGTTATTATTCTTAATCTGTCTGGTGGCATGCTTTTCTGTAAGCACAGCCGATGCTCAAGAGAAAAAAATAGTGTACGAAGGAACTGGTACCCTCATACCTTATTATCTGCCCTGCTTCAATGAATATGTGAATGGTACTGTATCCTACCAGGGCACTATTGTAAATAGCCATTGGCAGGGAAAAATGTGGGGCACTTTGAAAGGTGATATTACGAAAAATGAATATACTTTAATGCAGATTCAAAATAATAATTGGCACCCTTACGCCGAGGGGCCAACCGGAGATTATGCTTGGACTGGTTCTTGGAAATTTTTCCTTGATGGGAAAATGGTGTTTATGGGTCACGGCACTATTCATGTTACCCTTACTCCCGATGGTGAATATGTAGTTCAATTTGACAAAGAATTTGAGGAATGTAAATAGACATAGTTATCTTTATCCAACGATATGACATTTCAGCCCTCGGAAATCAGCTCCCGGGGCTTTTTATTATCTTTGATATTAAAGTTAATCAGGATTATTAACGAAAACTTAAACCTATGAAAGCAACAAAATGGTTCTTGAACGTATTAAACTGGACTGAATGGATTTCTGTTGGAATAGGATTACTATTTCTCTTATTAGCATTAATTCAATCAATTCTTACCTGTAGATTTTTTGCTGGCACAGAGATTGTAAATTATTTTCATGCTGCTAGCAGCTTTTTCCTGCTGGCCATTATATTGTTTCTTTTTATTCATTTTGGCCAATTTAAAAAGGAATAAGTCATCATTTCTTTGGTATGGGACAACCCCTCCAGCAGCACCCCGGCCGGGGTAATTTGCAGACATTGACTATAAATGGGGGCTGCCTTTTCTTTTGTGATACATTTTACCTTTTGATAACTTTTGGCAAAAATGCCCTGCTTTGTGAATAACTTTTTACCCTTGCTTTCACTAATCATTTACTTTTGAAATACGGGCAGCCCTCAACTATTTATGCTCACTCTGAGCAGCAGACATTTTGACGAATGGATATTTGACAGACACGGGGCTGCCTTTTCTATTTTCGGTGTAAAAAGTGCACGAACAAAACATTTATTTTATCAACACTCATATATCGGAGTATCGTATCCCATAGAGAAGTATGCAAATGGAGTGCAAACAAGCAAATAGAAAAGAGTCAGATTGCGTCTAACTCTTTGATTTACTGTAAGCGGGAAAAGGGATTGCTTCACCTCCGGCTCGGCGTTCCCTGAAGAGGATGCTGTCAAACAAAAAAGCCACTACCGTGGCTTGTTTTTATAATTTATCCTTCCCTCCCTTTGATAAATCACGGTCGGTCAGGCTAAATAATAAAAGGCTGCTTGTGCAGCCTCATTTTATTTGAGCGGGAAAAGGGATTCGAACCCTCGACCCTCAGCTTGGGAAGCTGATGCTCTACCCCTGAGCTACTCCCGCATACAATTGTTTTTATGTCTGTCACTGAGCTCCGTCCTTAAGTCATGCAGTACTGCTGTATAAACTCCCTATAACTTTAGTTCACTTTAACTCACTCCAGGCACTTCCAACTCCCCCCAGAGCCTCCCATGGGAGTTGAACCCACGACCTGCTCATTACGAGTGAGCTGCTCTACCACTGAGCTAAGGAGGCATATAAAATAAAAAAAGCAGGGCGCATAAGATATAAATGTGGAATAATTATGTCTCGCTGCATTTCCTCGTGCTTGAGGGAATAGCGCCCTGCCGATGCAAATATAATAAATAAATTAATTGCAAAATTAAATTTACATTACCATGCCACCGCAGACATTGACAGTCTGTCCGGTCACATATGACGACAGGTCTGAGGCCAGGAACAATGCAATGTTTGCTACATCCTCAGTGGTGCCTCCACGACGCAGAGGTATCTTTGTTATCCATTCATTCTTGACATCTTCGGGAAGCTTGTCTGTCATCTCAGTCAGTATGAATCCCGGGGCTATCGCATTGCATCTGACATTTCTGGAACCAAGTTCCTTGGCAACACTCTTGGTAAAACCGAGTATGCCTGCTTTGGATGCCGAGTAGTTGGCCTGCCCTGCATTGCCTGTCACTCCTACCACAGAACTCATGTTAATGATAGAGCCACTCCGCTGCTTCATCATTGGCTTAATGGAAGCCTTTGTAACGTTGAAGACCGACTTCAGGTTGACCGTCAGCACCTGGTCCCATTGCTCCTCTGTCATTCTCATGAGCAGTGTGTCACGGGTAATGCCGGCATTATTCACAAGTATATCAATGGTGCCGAAATCAGCTACTATTTGGTCAATGATCTTTTCCGAAGCTAAAAAATCTGAAGCGTCAGAAACATATCCCTTTGCTTTCACGCCCAGCGCCGCGATCTCATTTACGGCAGAAGTGAATTCCTCATTGTCAACGATGTTTGTCAGGGCTATGTTTGCACCTTCACGGGCAAACCTCAGAGCTATCCCTTTGCCGATACCACGTGAGCCTCCGGTGATAACAGCTATCTTTCCTTCCAGTAATTTCATCTTAATATAATTTGAATTGTTTGATATGATGGAATCTCCATGTGCTTCATTATTATACTATTGTGTTCACAAATGATAATACATGGAGGTTTTATCCTCTTGTTTTTTGAGGCACAAATATAGAAAATTATTTTTTCAGAGCTTTTAATACCATGATCCCTATTTCAGCGGGTGATTCCACCACATGTATCCCGCACTCAGCCATGATCTTCATTTTTGCTCCGGCGGTATCATTCTTGCCTCCGATGATAGCACCCGCATGGCCCATCCTGCGCCCTTTGGGCGCTGTCTGCCCTGCTATAAAGCCTATCACAGGCTTTGTCCCGTGTTCCTTTACCCAGTAAGCAAGATCAGTCTCCATCACCCCTCCTATCTCTCCAATCACAACAACCGCTTCAGTATGAGGATCATCCATCATCAGCTTGAGGGCATCAAGAGATGTTGTTCCTATAACGGGGTCCCCGCCAATACCGATACATGTCGACTGACCAAGACCGGCCTTCGTCAGCTGGTCAACCGCTTCGTATGTAAGTGTACCGGACCTCGAAATAACACCAACAGAACCCTTTTTATGGATAAATCCCGGCATGATCCCCACCTTGGCTTCACCGGGAGTAATGACACCGGGGCAATTGGGACCGATCAGCACCGTCTTAAACTTTTTTATATATTCTTTGACCCTTACCATGTCTGAAACAGGTATTCCCTCAGTAATGGCCACTATCAGACCTATGCCTCCTTCCGCTGCCTCCATAATTGAATCTGCAGCGTATGCCGGAGGAACAAAAATGACCGAAGTGTCTGCATCGGTGGCTGCCACGGCCTCACGTACCGTATTGAATACCGGAAGATTCAGGTGAACCTGTCCTCCTTTTCCCGGGGTGACTCCTCCTACCACTTTTGTGCCGTATTCTATCATTTGTGTTGCATGGAATGTCCCTTCACTGCCTGTGAAACCCTGCACGATAACCCTTGATTCTGCTGAGAGCAATACACTCATATGGATATTGTTGTTTTTATTACCTTTAAATCAAAAGTAGATTTTTTTTAATCCTTTTACTAATTTTACTGATAATTGTCACTCTGATGGATTTCATTGAACCCATACTGTATATCGGAATTGCTCAGTCATTTTTTGCCGGTCTCCTCATTGCAACCCGAAGACCATTTAATACCTCCAACCGCCTGATGACCGCATGGGTCTTTCTCCTTTGCATCGAACTGATTTTTGCACTTATTAACAGGACGGTACTTGAAATGTACTCATTCCCCTTTATCGCTTTTACATACGGTCCCCTGCTTTACCTGTATGTTCGCCATCAGACAGATCCCTACCTGAGATTTTCTCCGTGGAACAGCCTTCATTTCATCCCATTCCTGGCATTTTTTACTGTATCGGTCATCTTCAGGGATAAGCCTATTTTTGACGACCTCAGCGGATTCTTTATCGTCGACAGGTTCATATCTCTCAGAATAGTCTACAGCATCAGTTTCTTTCTTTCCATTACCGTCTACAGCATCCTCTCATTCATCGAGATACGGCATCACCAATCAAGGCTCCGTGATATAGTCTCTTACACCCCCTCAAAGATAACACTCAACTGGCTTAAGATCCTGTCAGCAACATTCTATATAGGTTACCTGGTCGTTTTTCTCCTGGGAGGATTTGAATTGATAGCCGGACTGCTTCCGTTCGACCCCTATATTATCGTCTTTATTTTTATTACATTTTTTTCATTTGCATACAGCTTCTATGCAATTCGGCAACCGGTGATCTTTGATGTCATTACTGAGAACGAAGCTGATGACGAGGCGGAAAAAGAGGTGCAGGGAAAGTACGCACGCAGTGGGCTCAGGAAGGATCAGGCTGATGAGTACCTGAGCAAGATGCTGGGATATATGGATAATGAAAAACCATACCTCGACAGTGACCTTACCATTCATGACCTTGCCAGGAAGACCGGAATACCAAGGCATTATATCACCGAAGTATTAAATGAAAAACACGGCAGAAACTTCTTCACCTTCATTAATGAATACAGAGTGAAGGAAGTGATCATCCGCCTCAGTAATGCAAAATACCAGCGATATACAATTTTAGCCATTGCCTTTGACTCAGGATTCAATTCAAAATCAACCTTTAACACCTTTTTTAAATCGTTTACAGGAAAGACACCAAGCCAGTTCAGGCAAGCCCTGGGAACCGGGAAACCCTGAGTGTTATCCGAGCGGCAAGAACCATTTCATCATCATTAACGGGTCCGGTCTGAGCGGTCCGGTCGATAAGTTTCATCGCCTTTGAGAAATTTGTATAAAACAATTTCAGATGAAGCGCTGGTTTATCCTTTTGTTATTATTCCTGCCCGCATTATCCTCGTGGGCACAGGAAAAAAACTTCACTCCCGGAGGTTTCATAAGAGGAAGCATGTACCTGAGTACCGGCGATTACACCCATGATGTAAATGCAGCTTCCGGAGATGCAGCATTTACTCTTACGGCATCCGATAACAAAAGTCTCAGGGGCTTTGCTGACATGAGATTAAGAACGGGACAGCAATTTGGTGAAGATGTCAGCAACTTTTACCTTCGTGAAGCCTGGTGCTCATATTATAACAATATATTAGGAATATCCCTGGGTAAGAAAATGATAAACTGGGGCAAGACCGACTTTTTCACTCCGCTTTCTAGATTCAATCCGACTGACTATTCATTTAGGAGTCCTGACCGTGAGGATGCCGACCTCGGGAACCTGCTTGCAGAAATTGTGTTTACGCCGGCACCGGCTTTCAAACTCACCTTTGTCTCAGCCCCGTTGTGGAATCCTTCCATCTTAATGACAGCACCGCTGACGCTCCCGGCAAGCATATCACTGGATCTGCCATCAGGATTTCTGTCGGCCAATGGTTATTCTTCTTATGGAGTACGTACAGACTTTATTTTCAGGGGAGTTGATGCCGGACTTCAGTGGTTTCATGGTCCTGATCTGATGCCGGGGCTTAAACTGTTGTCTGCAGATTTCTCTAACCCGATGATCCCACTGCTGTCAATTAAGGGAGTACCTTATATTATTAACAGCGCCGGCATCGACTTCGAGGCGGTGCTTTCTGCGGTTGTTATAAGGGGGACGGCCGCCTGGTCAGACCCTGTTGTTGGAAAAGAAGGCAATGAAGAAGTTCCGTTTCCCGAGGTTGTATGGGTAGGCGGCATGGACTGGACGCCGGGGATTTTTCGGATAACAGCTGAATACTCAGGAAAAAAAGTACTGGATTTCTACGATGCCCCTTATGGATCACTTATCGGAACGGAACCTGATCCGGCAGCCCTCGCAGAACTGTTTGCGACACCCGGTTTTAATCCATTGGAATTTGTACGGTTGCAGACAGAGTCATTTAACAGGCTTTATAATAATCAGCTCCGGGAATATTATCATTCGGCAGGTTTAAGGATCGAGGCGGAGACTCTCTACGGCAAGCTGATACCCTCACTGTCCGGGATGTACAACTTCACTTCAAAGGACCTGGTAGTGATACCTTCGATAAAGTATAAGCCCGCCGACGGACTTTCTCTGTGCGCCGGACTTGAGTATTACTCAGGTTCTGAGGGCGGTCTGTATGATATAATTAATGATTTCATGAATGCCGCTTTCTTTTCAATAAGGATAGATTTCTGAGAATATGGCTGGTTTAATATTAAAATACAGGTGGATTATTATTTCATTATCTGTTATGGCTGGAGTGGCGTTCGGATTACTAATACCCTCTGCCGAGACGGATCCTGAAATACGTAATTATGTGCCACGGTCCATGACTTCCAGGGTTGCCACTGATTCAATAGAGCAGCAATTCGGGGTACAGGACATGATAGTCGCGCTTTATACCGATACCTCTGTACTTACCACACATGATCTCAGGCAGATAAAGGATGTTGACAGAGCATTCAAAAGACTGGAGGGCCTGGGGACTATCAATTCACTTTATACTGCAAGGAATATACGAGGTGAAGATGGAATGATGATAGTTGATCCGCTTGTAAGCAAAATTCCGGAGACGGAGGAGGAGATCGCTGAGCTTAAGAAAAACATTCTCTCAAATCAGTTTGCCCGCGACGTAGTGGTCTCTTCGGACTTTACCGCTGCTGCCATTACCGGCACAATTAATCCCGGTGTTCCGGAAAATGTGACACTTGGGAAAATTGATTCAATAATTGCATCCTCCGGCGAAGGCGGGGTAATGCTCACGGGCGGACTGCCATATATCCGGAGATTCATTGTAGAGGATGTGAATCATGATGCCATGGTATTAATCCCACTGGCCCTTATCATCATGCTGACAATCCTTAAGGTGACCCTGGGGGACTGGAAGAGTGTACTTATGCCTTTCAGTGTGGTTGTGCTTTCAACAGCTGTAAGTATGGGACTTATACCGTTGTTCGGATGGAAGATCTCCATATTAAGTCTTCTTGTACCGATAATTATGATATCGGTGGCTAACAACTACGGGATATACCTTGTAACAAGATATCAGGAACTGTGCAGGTCAGACATACAGCTCTCCAGCAAAGAGATGATCCATGCCCTTACAGGATCACTGAATATGCCGATACTGTTCAGCGGCCTTACTACCGTGGCTGGAATACTCGGGCTTCTGGCCCACTCCATCATTCCAGCAAGGCAACTGGGAGTCCTTGCAGCCATTGGCGTATCCATTGCCCTGGCAATGAGCCTGTTATTCATTCCTGCAATGATCTCTTTCAGGAAGCCGGTAAAAAAGATTGTTGCTGAACCACATGAATCAGGAGGTGTTCTCAACAGGACAATCAGCGGATTGTCAAAAGTGGTTCTCAAATGGCCGGGAAGGGTCCTGGTGATATCCGCCGCCATCACACTGCTTACCTCCTCCGGCATCTTTTTACTTAAAACAGACACTAATCAGGAAAATTATTTTCCGCATAAACACCCGGTGCGAAAGGCTTCCGAAATAATCAATGCAAAATTCGGTGGCTCACAGACTATTTCTGTAATGGTCAGAGGAGATATCAAAGACCCGCTGGTGATGAGAGGTATTAATGATCTTACTCTCCACCTTAAAAGTGTTGAGGGTGTGGGTAATGTGTTTTCCATTTCAGGTGTGGTGAGGGAGATGAGCAAGGCTCTGTACGAACCCGGAGAGCCTGAATATGACCAGATACCTGCTTCAGGCAATGCTATTGCCCAAATGTTTGAGCTCTACAACATGAGTGGAGACCCTGATGATTTCAGCCAGCTGATGAATTTTGAAAATACTGGTGCCCATATACTTATAAGACTTTCAAAACCGGATAATGACATCATACGTGCTGTAAGAGAGGATATTGAACGCTTTACGTCAGATTTTCCGGCCCGGATCACAGTAGGCGGCTACGCGATCATAATGGCTGACTTTGCAAGGAAGATTATTAATGGACAACTCTCATCGCTTTTCATAGCCCTGCTGACTGTTTTTATGCTCCTTTCACTAATTTTCAGATCGGTGAAGGGAGGCCTCATCGGTTCTATACCTCTTGCTGCGTCAATTATCATACAGTTTGGTTTCATGGGTATGGCAGGTATCGCCATTGACGCTGCTACTGCCCTCCTCTCTTCAATAATGATAGGTGTTGGTGTGGACTTTACTATACAATTCATGTGGAGATACAATTTCGAACTGAGGAACGGACTCAGCCACCGCGAGGCAATCCTGAAAACATATGGCACAACAGGAAGAAGTATTATCATCAATGCGATGAGTGTCATGGCAGGTTTTTCTGCTACCTTCTTCTCCGGGTTCCTCTCGATAAGGTTCTTCGGCTACATGGTTCTGCTTTCCATTGGTTCCTGCCTGCTTTTCTCCATCATTGTAATACCTGCTTTCCTGCTGAAATTCAAACCGGCGTTCATAGAGGCAGATTTGAGTCATAAAATCAATAAAAAGATAAGAAATGAAAAAGATGTTGTTAATGTCAGCATTGGTTCTCTCCTTCGCAGGAGTCACGGGACAACAGCCTGATCCTGTTCAGATTATGGAAAAGGGCCGTGATCTCACTATGATCCAAGCACTAAAATCAACAATGACTCTGACAATCATTGAGAAAAACGGAGCCACAAGAGTCAGGACGGTCAGCATGATTTCAAAGATTTACGGCGGAACGGAAAAGAGAATGATCAGATTCCTTGAGCCTGCTGACGTCCGCGGAACATCAATGCTTATTGTTGATAATGAGGATGTGCAGGACGAAATGTGGATCTACCTTCCCGCACTTAAAAGGACCAGGCGCATCGTCTCCACGGAAAAGGGCAAGAGTTTTATGAGCTCTGAGTTTTCCAATGCCGATATGACTTCTGCCACGCTTTCAGATTTTAATATATCACACATGCCACAGTCGGGAACCGGGGATGATTGGATAATTGAAAGCAAGCCGATTAACGAAGACAAAGCTGAAGAGTACGGTTATGGCCGCAAAGTGACTTACCTCAGAAAAAAGGATCTCGAGGTCAGGAAGATTGAGTATTATAATTATGACAATACCCTTTTCCGTTATATTGACATCCTGGCTTCACAGCCGGTTGAAGGACGCGATGGGTATATAATGACGGAGATGGTTGCAAAAAACCTTCTAAACGGACGAAGCTCCACGATTGTCTATAATGAAATAAACACGTCGGCAGACATACCGGAAAATACATTCGCTGTTGAGAACCTTGCCAGGTAGACTTTTGTGTCAATGACGTTTTAAAACTGAATAATATTTACTGATACTTGTTAAGAAAACTATGTTTAATACCTTTGAGCCATTGTGAATAACATGGTTCAAAAAGGAACAACTATATGCGCACCTGCCACATCGGGGGGCGGAGCTATTGCAATTGTCAGGATTTCAGGACCTGATGCCATAAAGATGGTGAAGGAAATCTTTAAACCTTCTGATGATCAAATAGATATAGTTAGTGCGAAGGGGTATTCATTGATTTTCGGGACCCTATCTTCGGCGGATGAATTCCTTGATGAAGTCCTGATTTCCCTATTTAGGGCACCCCTCTCCTACACCGGTGAAGATATGGTTGAGATCAGCTGTCATGCTTCACATTATATCCAGGAAAAGATAATGGAGCTGTTGATAAGGTCAGGATCCATTCCTGCCAATCCCGGTGAGTTTACCATGCGCGCCTTTATGAACGGAAAGATGGATCTTTCACAGGCAGAGGCTGTGGCTGACATTATTGCTTCTGACTCTGAAGCCGCCCATCGCCTTGCAGCAACACAGCTCAGGGGAGGCTTCTCTGCCGAGATAGAAAAGCTCAGGCAGGAGCTTCTGCATTTTGCCGCGCTGATAGAGCTGGAACTCGACTTCAGTGAGGAGGATATACTTTTTGCTGACAGGGGCATGATGACTGAAACGATAATCAGGATCAGGAGCCTTGTAGATACTCTTGCCTCGTCATTCCGCCTTGGTAATGCAATCAGGAAAGGGATTCCTGTGGTGATAGCGGGAAGGGCAAACGTAGGAAAATCGTCGTTGCTGAACGTGCTGCTCCAGGAAGAAAGAGCAATCGTCTCGGAAATACCTGGGACAACGCGTGATACGGTTGAGGAGGTCATTCATCTCGGCGGACTGATGTTCAGGTTTATAGATACTGCAGGGTTGAGGAAGGAAACGGTTGAGGACAAGATTGAGGCACAGGGAATTGAGCGGACATTATCAAAAGTAAGCCAGGCTGCAGTAGTACTGGCTGTCAGTGAAGCTACCGATAATCCTGATGATATTATCTCTTTTTACAACTCTGTAAAAAACATTCAGACAGCTCCCGGGTCAAAGATTATTCTTGTAGTAAACAAGACAGATCTGCTGACAACAGGTCAGACCGGTAGTCTGAGAAAGACTCTGACAGATTCAGGAGGATTTGCTCCTCTGTTTATTTCAGCCAGGGAATCTACGGGCATTGAAGATCTCAAGCAGCATCTTATCAGGTCAGTTGAAACAGGCGGTCTTAAAATGCCTCAGTATATTGTATCCAACGCCAGGCACTGGCACGCACTAATAAATGTCTCTGCAAGCCTGGAAAGGGCCCTGAAAGGATTCAGGAACGGCATCCCCACGGAACTTATTGCAACAGATATCCGGCAGGCAATTTACTTTCTTGGAGAGATCACGGGAAAGATCACAAGTGATGAAATACTCGGAGACATCTTTAAAAACTTTTGCATCGGAAAGTAATTCCCGTTCTTAAAGAGCTTTGCGGGAAGTACCTTACCCGCCTCAATATGGCTATTATTATAAATGTTGACCATTTTAGTACATTTCGTCATATCTCCAACTTTGCACAGTCGGCCAGTTCTTTTTCTTCATGATTTCCTTTATTATGTATATTTTTGGCTTTATCTGTCAGGTTTAGCAAAATAAAGGAACGTAATTTTTGTGAGTTTATCCCGACCTGAATCAGGTTACATAAGGAATTTAAAAGTTAATAGGAAGTAAACAATATGCCGACATTGAGCTGGATAGGAAAAGAGAAAGTAATAAATCACCACAGGGAGGTACCCTTTAAGATACTGGAGCATAAATATGGCTTTAGTGTAGCTAAAGGTGAATCAGAGGAACCGGTAAATAGCGGTAATAAGATCATTCATGGAGATAACCTCGAAGCCCTGAAAAGCCTATTGCCTGAGTATGAGGGGAAAATCAAATGTATTTATATAGATCCGCCTTATAACACCGGAAATGAGAACTGGGTATATAATGACAATGTAAACCATCCGAAGATCAGGAAATGGCTTGAGGCAACTCTGAAGGCAAAAGAAAACGGGAAGGAAGCTGCAATTGGGATTGATGACCTGGCAAGGCACGATAAGTGGCTTTGCATGATGTACCCTAGATTAACTTTATTGTACAAATTGCTAGACAAAGATGGTTTTATTGCAATCTCAATTGACGATAAAATTAAAATCATGAATCAAACGATGGAGAAGGTTGCACAAATATTGAATTCTCTCGACAGGTCAGAACTGATTGCAGTTAATAAAATGATCATGCACCGGATCAAAATCATGGATGACCTGTACAGACTTGCTCAAAATTCACAGTTTCAACCTGGTCAGAAAGTATCCTGGAAGGATTACAGCGGAATTGTCCGGCATGGCAGGGTAATAAAAATAAACAGGAAAACTATTTCAGTAATTGAAGACGATGATCAGGAAGGAATATGGAAAGTATCCGCACCCCTGCTTACCCGCTTATAATAGTCCCAAACATGAATTAATGTTCCAGCTTTACCAACTCCAATAATTTATTGATGTTGAAGTTGCCCAACTAGATTCTATTGCTAATTTCAATCTTTTCAATACCCTTTCCCCTGGCACCACTTTCCTATCATCTTTAGATTTCCTTTAGAATTATCCCTTATCTTTATTATGTGAAAATTCTGATAATTGAAGATGAAATAGAATTACTGATCGCAATCAGTAATTATCTTACCAAAGAGAAATATATCTGCGAACTGGCAGAGGATTTCCGGAGGGCTGATGAAAAATTATCAATATATGAGTATGATCTGATCCTTCTGGATATTACCTTGCCCGGCGGCAATGGGCTTGAATTATTGAAGAGAATAAAGAAACGCCAGATCAGATCAGGAGTAATCATCATTTCTGCAAGAAATTCGACAGATGAAAAGATAACAGGACTCGATCTGGGAGCCGATGATTACCTGGCTAAACCGTTTCAGCTCTCAGAATTGAATTCCAGGATCAGGGCAGTACTGAGAAGACGAAAGTTTGACGGATCCAGCATAATTAATTTTAATGAGGTAATGGTAAATGCTGACAGTAAATCCGTTACCATTAGCGGTAAGGAAATTACTTTAACGAAGAAAGAGTTCGATCTGCTATTATTCTTTATTATCAATAAGAACAGGGTTTTGACAAAAGAAGCCATTGCTGAACATCTGTGGGAAGACAGCATCGATTTATCTGACAGTTACGATTTTATCTACACTCATTTGAATAATATACGCAGGAAGATAAAGCTGGCTGGCGGAACTGACTATATAAAAACTATTTACGGTATGGGATACAAGTTTACAGACAAATGAAATTCCTGACAAAAATTAACCGTAACTACCTGACATTCTTTTTTCTTATCCTTTCCGGGGTTACAGTCGGCGGATACTTTATCCTGCATGTAATTATTATCAGAGGGGCAAAAGAGAATCTCAAGGCAAAAGAATATCTTATTGAGCAACAGATTCTCAGGACAGGTGAAATACCCAATCTGCACCCTGTAATTGAAGTGAAAGAAGCTGAAGATACCATGATTCAAAAGCCTTTATTCAAAGAAGTTGAGATCAGAAATGAACTGGAAAATGAAAATGAGTTTTTTCTGGAATATTCAAATAAGATCAAAATAAATGATTCCTATTATCTGATAAAACTGCGTCAGTCTGCCTTTGAAAATGAAGACCTGGTGATTGTTCTTGCTCTGACATTATTCGTGCTCCTTTTCGGTGCATTTATTATTTCGTTTTTTATCACCAGGAAGACGAACAAAACAGTCTGGTCCGATTTCGAGCATAACCTGCGTGAAATTGAAAACTTCAGTCTCAGCGGAAGAGATGATATCTCGCTTGTGAAATCAGGAATTGATGAGTTTGATAGCTTAAACAGGGTGATGGCCGACCTTACCAGAAAATTGAAAACTGACTATCTCTCACTGAAAGAATTCAGTGAAAATGCGTCGCATGAGATTCAGACTCCGCTTTCAATTATCCTGCTCAACCTTGAAGAACTTTTACAGCATGATCTGGATGAAGAAACCTTCACCAAGGTGGCAACATCCGTCAGCGCGGTAAAAAGACTTTCAACACTCAATCAAAGCCTTTTGTTACTTACAAAAATCGAAAACAGACAATTTGCAGCTGACAAAACAGTCTCCCTTAAAGAACTTGTAAACAGAAAAACAGAAGAATTTTCGACTCTTTTTGAATCAAAGGAACTGAAAGTTGATGTTCAGGTTGAACAGGATTTTGTAGTTAGAATGAATGAACAGCTTGCAGAAATATTAATTAATAATCTGTTTTCCAATTCTGTCAACCATAACATTAAGGGCGGCAGCATACAGGTAGTCATTAATAAAGAGGTCTTTAAGTTATGTAATACGGCCAAAGATAATTCTCTGACAGATGGAAATATATTCAATCGTTTCACCAGTGGCAAATCAAATTCCAGCGGTCTTGGCTTAGCTATTGTTAAAAAGATCTGTGACACTCATAACCTTGAAATCCACTATCTGAAGAATGAGCTTCACTGTTTCGTCATCAATCAAAAATCTTAAATCTGAATAAATTGAAAACTTCCATTGCTGCAATATTGCTTCTGATCATGTCAGGAGGTCTGCACGCGCAACAGCGGGATCTGGATTTTTACATTGAACATGCAAAATCAAGCAGTCCCCTGATCAATAAAAGCAAGAACGAGAATAAGATTGTGTCGCTTGATTTAAAGCAGATTAACAGCATTCTCTCAAAACCTGAAATAAACATTGAATCAGGCATCCTGTTTGCTCCCATTATTTCACATGATAACGGTGCAAATCGTTTTGAATGGGTATCTCCCGGTGCATCAAATTATGAAGGTTATGACCTGGCAGCGACAGACGGAGGACAGTATCAGGCAGTTGTCACAGTAAGACAGCCGCTGCTGGCAGGGTCCAGGCTGAAAAGCTATACCGACAAGGCAGGTGTGTCGCAACAGATCAACGAAAACAACATTGCACTGACAATTCACGAGCTTGAACAACTTGTGGGGTACCAGTATCTGCTTTGCCTGAAATCAAAAAAGCAGACAGATAACAGTCTGCTGTTTCTGCAGGAATTGGAAAGCCAGGTTGGGATAATGGAGAAACTGGTGCAGAACGCCATTTATAAGCAGACTGATCTGATGCTGTTACAGATAGAAGTTCAGAACTATACGGCGGAACACAAAATGTTCCAGTCAGAATATGAAACCGGTATGTACGACCTGAATCTTATCTGCGGAATAAAAGATACAGTCAGGGTTGAACTCCTTGATACGGATCCGTCCTTAGATTCTGAAATGATTCCCAAATCAAAGTTTTCAGAAGCCTTTAAACTTGATAGTTTAAGCATCCTTGCCGATCAGGCAATAAATGAACTAAAGTATAAACCGCAACTGGACCTGTTTGCAAGTTCGGGGTTGAATGCAGTTTATCTGCCGGCATTCAACAGGCTGGGATTAAGTACCGGGATAACTTTTACCTGGAATATTTTCGACGGCAGGCAGCGGGATGCGCAAAGAGAAAAATCAGCTGTGAACATCCAGACACTGGAATTTGAAAAGGAAAATTTTCTGACCCGGAATGAGATAAGTAAAAGAAAAATACTGAATCAGATAATTGCCGTAGATCAGAGGATCACCCTGAATAATCAGCAAAAAGACAGGTATGACAAGCTTTACAGTGTCTATTCCAAGGAGATCACACAGGGTGAAGCTTCAGTGATGGATTTTAAGAACATGTTGAAAGATGTTTATGCAAACCGGCAGGAAAACCTTACGCTGAAGGCGGAAAGGCAACTGTTGGTCAATTCATTTAATTACCTGAACTATTAATACTATGAAAATGAAAAGGATACTCATTTTGTTTTTTGCTGCAAGCATTATTCAGATGTTTTCTTCCTGCAGGCCCAGGGTCTCTGAGGAGGCAGAACAGGTACCGGTGGTTTCGGTTAAGACAACTGCCGTCGCCCGGGGCAATATTGAAAATATTCTGAGCCTGAACGGGAAAACAATCTATCTGAGAAAGAATACAGTCGTCTCCCCTATTTCGGGGTATGTAGTTAAATCAAACATCAGTTTTGGTGAGACCGTTCAGAAAAACGATGTCTTATTCGAGCTGCAGACCAGAGAGAGCAAGGCTCTGGACGATCCGGGGGCCACAGGTATAAACACTGGTACTGTAAAGGTCACCGCTCCTGCCGGAGGCATGATAAATGAGCTTATTATTAATGAGACAGGCGGGTATATTGTTGAAGGAGGAGCGATGTGCAGCATAGTTGAGACCGGCGATTTTTTCATTCAGATGAATGTGCCGTTTCAATACAATGCCCTTTTGAAAAAGGGTATGAAGTGCAGAATGACTCTGTCTGACAACACTGCCATGGACGGTTATGTGTACAAAGTATTGCCGGTAATCAATGAAACATCCCAGACTCAGAATGTTTTGATCAAACCGGCTCAAAACCGGCCGTTACCGGAGAACCTGAACATGATAGTTCAACTGGTAATTGAGAAACATACAGGGATCCTCCTGGTTGACAAGGATGCAGTAATGGCCAATGAAACACAAAGTGAATTCTGGGTTATGAAAATCGCTGACAACAATCTGGCTTTAAAAGTTCCGGTGACGAAAGGCATTGAAAACGATTCGACAGTCGAGGTCTTCTCACCCCTTTTAAATCTTAATGACCTGTTAATCAGCGATGGTGCATTCGGAATGGCTGACAGTACTGAGGTAAAGATTGAAAAGTGACATGGAAAAGATATTTGTCAGGTTCAAAAGCCCGGTAGCTGCCATTCTGCTGATCATCCTGATCGGGGGAGCATTTTCATATAAGAACATGAAGACCTCACTCTTCCCGAATGTCACATTCCCGAAAATCAAGATAATTGCTGATAATGGAGAACAACCGGTTGATAAAATGATGGTTACGGTCACCAAACCGCTTGAAAACGCAATTAAAAGAGTTGAAAACATTAACCTGATACGGAGTATTACCAGCATGGGAAGCTGCGAAATTTCTGCTTTTATGGAATGGGGCTCAGATATTGACCTCGACAAGCAACAGGTGGAATCGCAAATTTCACAGATAAAAAACGATCTGCCCGCTGATGTAAGTATCACGATCGAGAAAATGAATCCCTCCATTTTGCCGGTTATGGGCTATTCGCTTCAGTCAGCCACCCTTGACCAGGTTGAGCTGAGAATGATTGCAGAATACATTGTAAAACCATATATCTCGAGGATTAAGGGTGTCTCCTCTGTCGAAATTATCGGGGGAAAAGTAAAAGAATACCGGATAATTCCCGATGAACAGAAATTAAGTTTGCTGAAAATTAATCCTCAGGAAATTTATAACTCTCTGCAGCAGACTGACTTTATCAGGTCTAATGGTTACACAATTGATTACAACAGGCTGTACCTTACAATTACAGACGCCAGTATAAAGAACAAACAGCAGCTTGAAGACCTGATACTTTTTGATGACGGTATCCGGAGGCTGAGGGTCTCAGATGTGGCCACAGTGGAAATAGCTGAACGTAATGAGTATGTCAGGATCAAGGCCGATGGAAAAGATGTGCCACTGGTGGCAGTACTCAAGCAGCCTCAGAGTAACCTGATTGATGTGGCATCGCAGGTTAACGAAAAAGCTAAAGAATTAAATGACATTTTGCCTGAAGGAGTAGTTTTAAAGCCCTATTATAACCAGGCTGAATTCGTAAACAGCAGTATCAGAAGTATTATAGATGTACTTTGGATAGGGTTACTGCTTTCCATAGTAGTTGTGATGATATTTCTGCGATCATTAAAAGCGAGCGCCGTAATTTTGATCACAATCCCCCTCACTCTGGCCCTGACATTTGTTACTCTCACGTTTATTGGTTTTGATTTTAATATTATGACCATTGGGGCCATTGCGGCATCAATCGGACTTATAATAGACGATGCAATTATAGTAATTGAACAAATTCACAGGACTCATGAAGAATTTCCTGACAGAAAACCAAAAGAACTGATAGGTAAAGCCATTCAGTTCCTCTTCCCGGCAATGATAAGTTCTTCGCTGAGCACCATTGTCATCCTTATTCCTTTTGAGTTAATGTCAGGTGTTGCCGGTGCTTATTTTAAGATACTTACAGAGACAATGATCATTACTCTTGTCAGTTCCTTTATTATTACCTGGCTGGGGTTACCGGTGATTTATCTGCTTTTCTCAAGAGATAAGGGCCTGGGTGAAAGTACCACAGTAAAACTCGTAAAGACTCATGGCTGGATTGAATTTTTTCTCAAAAGGCCTTATATAGCCGGCTCATTTGTTTTACTCCTGATATTCTCCATTGCAGTAATAATGCCCAAGCTCCCTACCGGATTTCTGCCGGAGATGGATGAAGGATCAATAGTCCTGGACTTCAATTCGCCCCCTGGGACTTCTTTGGAGGAGACAGACAGGATGCTTAGTGAGGTTGATGAGATTATTGAAAGCATTCCGGAAGTAAAAACCTATTCACGGCGCATAGGTACCGAGATGGGATTTTTTATTACAGAGCCCAACAGCGGCGATTTTCTGATTGAACTATATCCAGATAGAAGCAGGACAACTGAAGAGGTGTCCAATGATATACGTTTAAAAGTAGAAAAAGCATTACCTGCCCTCCTTGTCGATTTCGGGCAGGTGATTACGGATATGCTGGGCGATCTGATGAGTAGTGCCCAACCCATTGAGATAAAGATATTTGGCGATAACCATGAGAAGTTGATGGAGTTGTCAAAACATATTGCTGACACTGTGGCAACTGTGACAGGCACCGCTGATGTTTTTGACGGAATAGTGATAGCCGGGCCCATGATCCGGATTGTTCCCAATGAAAACAAACTGAAACAATTCGGATTGACCCCCTCCGACCTGCAGGCTCAGATAGAGACTTATCTGTCAGGTACAGTCGTCGGTTCAATTCCTGAAAAGGAACAGTTTACGGATATCCGGCTGATATTTCCCATTAATAATAAAATGTCAGTCGAAAAGATCAGGCAGATAAAAATATGTACTTCATCAGGAGATTATCTGCCTATTGATTTGTTTGCTGGAATTACCATTAGCAATGGTATTCCGGAAATTGAACGCGAAAACCTGCAGACAATGGGTGTTGTGACAGCCAGACTTAATGAACGCGATCTGGGGAGCGTGATGAAGGACATTCAAAAGAAACTCTCCAAAATGCCGTTGCCACCTTCATATCAGATTGTCTACGGTGGTGCTTATGCGGAACAGCAACAGTCATTTGCGGAATTGCTGAAGATCCTTATTGCAGCCGGGTTACTTGTCTTCACCGTCGTATTGTTCATGTTTAAAGACCTGAAAATTTCGCTGGTTGTAATTTTCATAAGCGTCCTGGGTATTTCAGGTAGTCTTATGGCTTTGTACTTTACAGGAACTCCCTTAAATGTAGGAAGTTACACAGGACTGATAATGATCATTGGCATCATAGGAGAAAACTCCATATTTACGGTCCAGCAATTCCTTTCTGAGTTAAAATCCTCAACAGTCTCCGGCGCACTGATTTATGCAATCTCTGCCCGTCTGAGGCCTAAATTGATGACAGCCACTGCTGCAATTGTCGCCCTTGCTCCTCTTGCTCTCGGTATAGGTACAGGTGCACAGATGCATCAGCCACTGGCCATTGCTGTTATAGGAGGTTTGATAATTGCATTGCCATTACTGCTCATCGTGTTACCTGGCATGTTAAAACTGGTTATCAAAAATAAAAAGCAGATTCAGCCAAATAATTAATTCTTGCTTCAGGATTCCTTTAGAATCAGAAGTTAATTTTGGTCAGTTAACAATTAAAAACCAGAAAAAATGAAAACATCAGTTTTAATTATGGCCGCAGCTTTTGTATTAAGTCTTAGCGCTTGCGGGCAAACCGCCAAAGATGTCCCTGCCGGGGTTGCATCTGCCTTCTTACAGAAATTTCCAAAGGCCACCAACGTTGAATGGGGCAGGGAAAACGACACAGAGTTGGAAGCTGAATTTAAAATGGACGGCAGAGAATACACAGCAAACTTTGACAATTCTGGAAACTGGATGGAAACAGAATATGAAATCAAAGCAAAAGAAATTCCTGCTGCTGTAAAATCAACCCTGGACAAGGAGTTCGCAGGTTTTAAAATCAAAGTGTCAGAAATATCCGAAACCAAGGATGCCAGGGTCTATGAGTTTGTCCTTGAAAAAGGTGAAACAAGTATGGAGGCAGCCATTGATCCGGAAGGGAAAGTTCTGTCAAAAGAGGAAATGAAAGAAGAGGACGAAAAGGAGGAAAAATAACTTTCCCCGATCCCGGTTCTGACACCCTGTGGGTCAAATATTCAAGTAATGAGTGGTAACTCTTAAGGTTACCACTCTTATTTTTTTACAGCTTTTAAAATATGCGGCAAATCAACTATCTTCATGTCATCATTATTATAGTGTCCGGCGTGACTGACGGATTCAAAATAGTAATGCATTAGCTATGGCACTGGAAATAGAGCGGAAGTTTCTTGTTAAATGCGAATTCCCGAAAGAGGCAGATACAGCTATTAAGATCATTCAGGGATACCTCTCTTCGGTCCCGGAGCGAACCGTCAGGGTGCGTATAAAAGGTGAGAGAGGATTCATAACTGTAAAAGGATCAGGAAGTGAATCAGGCGCAACCCGCTATGAATGGGAAAAAGAGATCCCGGTAATAGAAGCTGAAGAACTACTTGTTATTTGCGAACCTGGCCTCATTGAAAAAACCCGTTATGAGGTCCGCTGCGGAAAGCATCTTTTTGAAGTCGATGAATTCTCGGGTGAAAATGCAGGACTGATTATTGCTGAAGTCGAGCTTACCTCTGAGGACGAGCTGTTTGAGAGACCGGAATGGCTTGGCGGGGAGGTAACAGGTGTCCGGCGATACTATAACTCAATGCTGGTGAAGAAACCATTTACCAGGTGGTGAGATTGTTTAACCTTATTTGGCGGGTAAGGATATTTCATTACATTTATTAAAAATCTACCGGGCTGTGCGAATGAAATGGAACAAAGCAGATATCGCGCGGTGGACTGTTTCAGTCCTGCTGATAATTGCTGCCATAACTATAGCCTCCCTGACCATAGGTCGGGATATTTATTATGGTGCGGGAGACCATGG
The DNA here is from genome assembly GCA_035530535.1 of Bacteroidales bacterium. Classification (GTDB taxonomy): domain Bacteria; phylum Bacteroidota; class Bacteroidia; order Bacteroidales; family VadinHA17; genus SR-FBR-E99. The sequence continues at coordinate 16,153 of DATKUS010000184.1, read as the reverse complement.
TCTTCTTTCCTTTGGTATTGTTAATTTCTCCGGATATCTCTTTTTCCTGTTCATGCCTGTTGAGATAGCCTTCATTTATTATCTTTCAGGGAATGTTAATGTATGGGTACTTAATGCCCTGGCCATTTGTACGGCACTTTTGGCCCAGTCAATTGATTACCTGATAGGTTTTTTGCTGAGCGAAAAGATCATCGACAGGTTTATTGGCAAACGCAGATATGAGAAGGCCGAATCGAAGATCAGAAAATATGGCAACATTGCCATTTTCGTATTCAATGCCCTGCCTCTCTCCTCTCCGGTCATCACACTGGCAGCAGGTATGCTCAAGCATCGCATCAAGGATGCAGTTATTTATACTGTTGCAGGCCTGCTGTTCAAATATCTTATGTTTACCCTGATCTTCAGATAAGTGATAGCCAGCCGTCTGTCTCATCATTTTTGGCCAGCATTATCTTTTCCAAATCATTATCTACTTACTGTTTGAGGGCAGCTTTTGTGAAGATATATTCAGGAATAGCCTGATCAAATTTTACGCTTGTCATTCTGAACTCCGTTCCATCTCCATCTTTTAATACATCTTTGTAAACCATTCTCATCGGGAACCACCGCCCCTGCACCTGTTTTACATCCGAAAGAGTTGTACGCTTAAGCAACTTACCACTCCTTGCATACATCTCCTGTTTGAGAGGGACAAACCTTTCAGTGTCTACCCATATCTTCTGTGAATGATAAGCAGCATCATCGACTTTGGCGGTTAATTCAAGCACATAGGTGCTTCTGCCGTCAACTATCTCATTACCTGTAACTTTTGCAGAGTAGATATCGGTCAGCTTTCTGTCATCCATCATATCTTCATATGACAGGTCAGAACCCATTACAGACTGGCGCAGCATATGACCCGATATCTGAATGGTACGGTCTGTCGAGGGAGAATAGATCCACAACTGATTTTCCAGCTTCAGCATCTTTGTTCCCTGTTCTCGGGCGGGTGAGAGATACTCCGTAAATGACTGTTTGTCGCCCTGCGAATATGAAACGGATGTAATTGTCCTGCTGGCGCGATGTCCGTGGATGATCATTTCAGATTCAAAAACCCTGTTCCTTGACGACATATTCTTATCGACTTTATCCAGTATTGTATTTGCATCGGGTTCTTCGAAACTCATCAGGAAAAGGGCCGGTACAAATAGCAGAAATATCTTTCTCATCTTATGTGTGTTAATTAAAATTACTGTTGCAAAAACTATTCCACTGTCTGTAAATGGCTATACTTCCAGTTCATGAAACAGTTGTGAGGTTTTTCTTTTATAAATGGCAAAACCTGCAAGGGCGCTGCCAAGAACTGTTGCAATAACTCCGGGGAAGAAGCCTATATAAAACAGATCAGGAGTTACCTTGGCCCTGTAAACCGAGGGGAGCATCATTCCCACATTTTTAAGAATGCCGGAGATATCCCATCCGTGGGACTGCATATAATAGGTGGCAGCCAATCCCAGGCCTGTACCTGCCACTGAACCGATGATCCCTATCATTATTGCCTCATAAACTGTAGTTTTATAAATGTGCTTTTTCTCTTCACCGAGGGCCAGGCGGACACCGAATTCATTGTATCTTCTCAGGCCTCCCAGAAGACCTGTGTTCCACAATACAATAGACATTGCTATCACAAAGATAAACACCATCATAGCCCCTGCACTTTCAGCAAGTGCAAGATAATCTCCAAGACCTTCCTGTTCAACAAGACGTGACATCTGAGGCGAAAACTCATCGTCCACCAGGGAATATCTTGCATTAAATGACTTTTCAACCTGCTGTGCCTTGAGGTCATCATAAACACCGTCCTTAAAGTATCCGAGTATCTCACTCGCTGCATCTTCCATATCGAGTGCCAGTTGTGCATCCCTTATATCCATGAAGATAGCGCCGCGATCAAGGATGGTATTTCCAAACCTCAGTGTTCCGCTGACCACGAAGTTTTTAAACATCATACTTCCGTTCATGGTTGACCCGAAAAGAGTAACCTCATCCCCTACCGACACGCCGAACCTCTCGGCAAAGTCGTCGCTTATAAGGGCTTCTCCCTGCCTGGCAGGCAATGACCCCTTTACTATTGACTTAATAACATTCATCCGTTCCGGTTCATTGGATGTGGGAGAGAGCAGATCGACAGCTGTTCCGATCGCCTGCCCCTGTTCCCTTGTTTCACCATTTTCGTCCGGGACATCCAGTAATCCTCCGGTATGTATTCTTTCAACCCATTCCATATCGGGATAATCGATTATAAGCTGACTTATCAGTTCCTGCACATTCATCAGTGCCAGGTCATTGGGCATCTGGCTTTCGTTTTCGGCAAAGGCACGGGTAAGTATCTTAACATGACCTGTAGTGAATTTGGCGTTGATATCTGAAATATCGCCGAATACTCCTCTTAAGAAGCCACTCATAAATACAGTCAGGAAGACGCCCAGTGCTACCACAATTATTGGCAACAGACTCCTGCTCTTGTCTCTTATGATTCCTTTAAATAAAAATTTTATCATTGGAGTTTTCCTTTAAGTGCATCTGTGGGTTTCATCTTCGAGATTTTACGGGCTGGCAGATAGCTTACTATTGTTGCAGTGACAACCACAAGGATCACGGTGATGATTATCAGTTGAAGGCTATAGTATGGAAATATAGCATCTCCAATGGGAAGATCTGTGTCCACACCCTTTGCGAATCCCATTGGGATCCCGGATTTATTTATCAGCATAAACAGAGGTATTCCGTATACCGCCCCAAGCAGTGCTGCCAGAATGCTGTGAGCACCACCCTCAACGGTAAAAATACCTACCACCTGCGGACGTGTCATTCCCAGTGCAATATAGGTGCCTATCTCTTTCTGCCGGCGGAATATTGACAATACCTGTGTATCAAAAATTGCTATAAGGGCAATGATCAGTAAAAGTCCTTCCAGTATTGTGCCTCCAGCCTTCTTTGCCTGAATGATTTTATCCATATCGGCCAGGAGAAAACCCTGATCTTTAAAGTCCCAGCCAATCAGGTCCCTGTGAACAAAATTTTTACCTGCAACCAGCAAAGTGGCTTCATTCTTTGTTCCCAGCATTTCCTCAAGCACTTCAAGACGAAGATAGATCTGTCCTCTGTCAACAGTAGGCACATCCGAATTAAATACGGAAGCTATCTCTATTTCCCGGGCATCGTAAGTGCCGTTTTTATCGCGCCACCTGACCAGAAGTTTGTCGCCGACGCCGATTTTAGCTGTTTCGGCCATTCTTTTTCCGATGACGGCATAATCAATGCCGTCAGATTCAATAAGGGCTGAAGTCGGTAATTTCAGAATTTTCTGGCCGGGATCAATACCCCTCAGGGTTACTCCCTGCATCCGCCCCTGGGGGAAAGCTGTTGCCTGTACCAATAATTCGGGAACAAGGTTCTTCTTTCCTATCTCTGAAAGGATATCAGCTGACATGGGCATGTGCGAATCCTGTATGGTATAGGCATCATAACGATCGTAATCAGGGTGCCAGAACTCACCCTCTCCTGTCTCCCATGCCTGTGTGTCAATTCGGCTCTGCCTGTTCCATCCGTCTATCATGCCGTTGTAAAATATGATGACCACAAACGCAAAGGAAAGGACCGAGACATTGAGCCATGTTCTCAATCCTGCCCCCATCAGGTTTTTAAATGCTAGTTTTATTGACAACATGTTTTCAGCTTTTTGAGTTAGGTATCAGTTCATCCCTGACAATTTTCCCATCTTCCAGGGAAATAATACGGTCAAGGTATTTCATCACCTTCTCATCATGGGTGGCAAATATGAATGTGGTTTTAAGCTCCCTGTTAAGATTCTTCATCGTCTGGAGAATATGATGGGAGTTTTTAGAGTCGAGGTTTGCCGTTGGCTCGTCAGCCAGGACAATCTCAGGTCGCTTCACCATCGAACGCGCAATTGCAACACGCTGGCATTCACCGCCTGATAACATTGACGGTCTCGACTTCACTTTATCTGTCAGCCCCACCCATTCCAGCGCGTTCATCACCGCCTTTCTTCTTTCTGAACCGGAGAGTTTTTGCAGTAAAAGTGCAAACTCAACATTCTCATAAACGGTATAAACAGGCAAGAGATTATAGGTCTGAAAGATGAAGCCGATATGATGGTTTCTGAGTTTTGCCGATTCCTTATGGCTAAGCGATGAGACAGCTTTGCCGAGCACACCAACATCTCCTTCGGAGGGAGAGTCAAGAGAACCGATTATATTAAGAAGTGTTGTTTTTCCTGATCCGCTTGGCCCTACCAGACCGGCAAACTCCCCTGCACCAAAACTGACACTGATGTTGTTGAGGGCTGTAAATTCGGTTTTACCGACCGGAAATCGCTTGATAAGCTTATCAATGGTAATGATTGAAGAATTTTCCATCCGATATAATTTTATTTTTAATGATTTAATACAAGCATTATCTGGATTCCTTTCCCTGCAAAAAGGGTCTTATCTCCTCCCTGAACAGGTACATTGTAGTTCATGGGATTCCAATATCCCATAATGTATAAAGTTAAACTATTAAACTGTTTTTGCCAGTTTACAAAACTATAGGCTTTTCTGTTTTTCCAGTCGTAATAAATTATCCCGCTTATATTATCAAAGAGACCAACCGGATATGAAACAGTGAAAAGAGAAAATGATGTTCTGTCTTGAAATCTGAATGCCTCTCTGTCATATGAGGCCAGCAGATGTTCGTAAACCACATATAATCCGTTACCAATACTAAAAGTATAGTCAACACCGGCATTCAGGATTTCATGGTTGGTAAGCCGGCCCAGGTCCTTATTCTTTGTCACCCAGGAACCTTCAAGCCAGAAGCCGACAACCAGATCGAGTTTAATATCGAAACCGATCCTGTTTTCCGGGATCTCGCTGAACTGTGGAATGGTGACACCCTGATTTCTGGTGTCTGCAATCCTGTAATTATACGATAAGGCCGCCTCACCTTTAGGGACGGGTAACTGTATTCTTCCTCCAACTTCAGGATAACGGGTGTTTGTCCCTGCAAAATCCCAGCCTCTTGGATCTTTATTGCCATACAGACCCCATAGCCATATATTTGCATTGTTGAGGAAGTAATATCTGCCTAAAATGCCCCATACCCCATCTGTAAGGTGTAAGGGATCGCGTGGGTCAACCTCGTCGAACCACATAAGAGGACGCATAAGAGATGCCGATCCGAAATTTATTTTCTGAAGTCCTGCCCTGATCTCAAACTGCCTTGATGAATACCTTGCCCATAGCCTGTATGGTTTTACCTGTCCGTCAGCCTTTACGGAGTCAAAAGGATTAAGTCCCAGGCTTCCGTTAATGTTTAATGAAGCTTCAAAGTCAATGTGTTTATCGTTCTTAAGCGGCAGGTTGAGATTCAACTGCGGGATGTATCTGCCACCAGCATATACTGGCAGGTCGTTGCCCCCGTTGAAAAGCATCCAGGCAGAAGCCTGTCCTTTCATTCCCAGACTATCCTGCGCCAGGCATTTGAAGGGCAGAATCAGCAACAGGAGTGAAAATATTATTTTGATGATCTTTAGCATTTTGGACGGTGCAAAGCCTCGTGTGATATTTGAACTTAATTTCTCCAGAACGAACGTGTGAACAGAGCCAGGATTGTGAAAAGCTCCAGACGACCGATAATCATAAGTGCAATCATTGTCGATTTGGCCACTGCTGTAAAATGGGCATAATTGCCAAAGTTACCGGAGCGCCCAAGCCCGGGGCCTATTCCGGCCAGGGATGTGGCACTGGCACCTGCTGACTCAGCTACAGGCACGCCTGAACCAATCATAATTAACGTTCCGGTCAAAAATATCACAAAATAAAGCAGAATAAATACCAGCATCATAAAGTTGATATTCTCAGAAATAATTTTATCGTCCATTCTGACCGGGAGAACTGCACTGCTGTGCTGGATCCTGACAAAAATATTCCGAAGGTTTTTAAGAAGAATTAGATGTCTGGCCATCTTGATGCCACCAGCTGTTGAACCCGTTGATCCTCCGGCAAACATAATTATAAACATAAAGAACCATCCAACTTGCGGCCATAACATATAATCAGCAGTTGCATAACCGGTAGTAGAAATCTGAGAAACGACCTGGAAGAAAGAATGACGGAATGACTCTTCAAAAGTTCTGCTGGATCCGAAATACAGTACCAGGGTAACAAAAGCTATACATGCTGAAGTGAAAAGAATAAAAAGCCTCAGTTCTTCATTTGCCCTAACCTTTTTGAATTTCCCCTTAACCAGGAAATAGAAGACCACATAGCTTGTAGCTGAAATGAACATGAATATGGCTATAACATATTGTATGTAAGATGAATATCCTGAAATACTCGTGTTCCTGGTTGAGAATCCCCCGGTTGCCACGGTCCCGAATGAATGGCATACACTGTCAAAAAGGCTCATTCCTCCAAAACTGAGAAGAATGATCTCACCTATAGTAATTCCCAGGTAGATAAATAAGATCCTGTAAGCAATTGACTTTGTTTTTGGCAGGATCTTCTGCTTCATTGATGATTCAAGGGAAAAGAGGTTGTAGCCTCCAACCTTCAATGTGGGAAGGATAATGATCACGAGCAAAATTATTCCGACACCGCCTATCCAGTGAGTAAGGCTTCGCCAGAACAGAATGGATTTTGGAAGTATTTCAACATCCTGAAGTATAGAGGCGCCAGTTGTGGTAAATCCGGAAACGGTCTCAAACAGAATATTGACAAAACCCGGAATAGTGCCGCTGAGAATGTAAGGCAGGGTTCCTGCCAGAGCCAGTGTAAGCCATGCTATAGTGACTCCGAGGTACCCTTCCCTGACACTTATCTTTTCATTTATCGGGCTTCTTACAAAAAAAAATATCAATAAACCCGGGACCAGAATGATAAGTGATGAGAAGATAAAAGCCTCTGCAGATTCTGAATATATAATGGCTACCGGAATACAGAGAAGGAATGATATTGAAATAATTATCAGGATCAGTCCTATGATCTTTAACAGTGATTTGAAGTTGATCCTTTTCACAATAACAAAGTTGAAGAAAAAATCAATCCGGTATAATACGGCAAGAGATCCAAAAATACAATTCGAAAATTATTTGCCTATAATAAAATTCCGGACTCGTCTTCCCATTCATAAATTTTATCCTGTGCTACCCGTGCATCTTCAGAGTCGGGCACAATATTGGTCACTAAAGGTAGTAAAACGGAGAGTACGGGGTAAGGTAATAATATGTAAAGGATTATTTTCTATAGAGGCAGCATTCCGGAAGACTGTTATAAACATCGTCAGGAGCTCTGTATTTGCCATTATCATGGCCTGCAGCCGCAATTGCCTTTTGAATGGTAATGAGTAAAGTGGCGGTACCGTCAAATTCAACGTGAGCCTCTTTTGTGTCTTTATCCCAGGTTGCCGATGTAACTCCGCTGACCGATTTAGCGGCGGACTCAATTCTCTCCTTGCACATATCGCAGTTTCCTGATACAGTGAACATTTCGTGCTGCAGATTGCTACCTCCCGGCATGTTTTGCATATTCCCATGATCATGGCCTGTTGAAGTGATTCCTCCTTCAGGATTCATCATGCTGGTTTTCCCTGCCAGCTGGGCTGCCGCATCAACACTGAAGGTCCCGCTGGTAACAATCTCCTCACCTACCGACAAACCGTCAGTGACAACATAACTCTCACCAAGCAATGGCCCCAGGCCAATTTCACGCATCTTGAAAATCGGTTCATCACTCCCCTGCTGTTTTACATATACAAGGGAGCGCTTTCCAGTCCATAGAACCGCTGAACGCGGAATAATAATACTGCTACCGTATTCCTCAAGGTTCGACGAGACAATCCCGGATGCAAACATTTCAGGTTTTAGTTTTCCTGACTGATTTTCTGTTTCAACCCTTACTTTTGCCACTCGTGTAACCGGGTCAATAACAGGGTCAACAAAGACAATATTCGCTGAAAAATCTTTACCCGGCAGTGCCTGCAGAGTGAACGAAATCTTCTCTCCTTTATTTAAATACTGAAGATCAGTCTCATAGGCATCAAATAACACCCAGACCTTTGAAAGGTCGGCAATAGTGAATAGTGTGGTGCCCTGCGAAACATAATCGCCTGTGTTTACAAGACGCGATGTGACTATACCGCTGGTATTCGATACTACTTCGACAGTTGTCTGAGGTGTTCCCGAAGCCTCAATTGATTCAATCAACTCATCTGTAAGCTTCCACTGGCGCAGCTTCTCTTTTGCTGCATCATAGATTGCAGGCTGCAACTGTTTAGTCTTTGCAGCTTCCAGCAGTTCCTGCTGCGCGGTAATCAGTTCCGGAGAATAAATGCCGGCAAGCACCTGCCCTCTCACAACCGATTCACCCGTAAAGTTAACGCTGAGACGTTCTATACGTCCCGGAATATGGGCCACCTGACTCTGGATAAGCCTTTCATCTGCCTGTACTTTACCGTATAGACGCACCTCCTTCACAGGCTTCTGTTTGGTGACAACCGTTGTAAGAACATTGGCCAGCTGGGCAGCTTCTTTACTAAGATGGATGGCATCGGGATCGATTGCTGAGGTGCCGCTCTGCGCAAGCGGTATCAGATCCATGCCGCAAATCGGACATTTACCCGGTTCTGACATTCTTATCTGGGGGTGCATGGCGCATGTCCAGACAGTTGCCTGAACTGCCTCGGTGGAGTGATCATGTTTCTCTTCATTTTTTTGTGAAGGATGGAAAACGACCCACCCGATTAATAAACCTGTTAACAGGATCAGACTGTATATCAGATATTTATTTGAAAATATTTTTATCTTTTTCATTTTCTTGAATTTTTCAGAGTTACTCTGTTTGTGAATGTGCCATCAATCGATTCAACCATGCAACAGCCGTATTCAGATCAGCCACAGCTTCTACTTGTTTTAGCTCATAATCCAGTGTCTGCTGTTGCACACGCAGAACATCTGTCAATGTTGACGTTGATGCTGAGAAACTTTTCATTATCAGATCCAGTGATCTGGAAGCCAGCTGGTACTGGCTTTCATAGAGTTTGACCCGTCGCTGCGCATCTTCATACATCTGTACTGCCTGGTAATACTCTGTCTGTAATGAGTTGGCAATGGACTGGTAGTTTTTTGATGCTGCTGTTCTGAGCAAATCGGCTTCTGTTTGCATGGCCCTGTATTTCTTTCTGTAGACAGGCAATGTTACTGATACCATGGGCATTATCATGTCCATTCCGTTCATTGAGGAAGCTGACATTTTGTTCCTGCCAATAAGCGAATAATTCACTCCCAGACCAACCATAGGATAACCCATTCTTATCACCATATTCTTCCGCGCTTCCAAAGCCTGCTCTTCATATTGCAGCATTGTCAGCATGGGATTTTGTGCAGTGATACTGTCGGGTATTGCAATAAGTGCCAAACCTGGTGAATCAGCTGATAAGACATCAAATGTGAAAACCTGCGAGAGAGGTGTCCTGTTGAGATAACTGTTAAACCGGGCAACCAACGTCCGCTCCACATTTTTAAGTGAAGCCAGGTCATTTTCAAGGTCTCCGCTCTCGATCATGATCCTGTAGACGTCCGCAAGACCTGAGCCGCCTGAGGAAGAACCCATTGCGCCTGCCGCCATGGAAGACGAAGCCTGACCTGACGGTAATGAAACTGAATTACTCTGCGTACCTCCCATGCCTTGCATTCCTGATGAGTAACCGGTACTGCCATTCCAGGAAGAGGTTGAAGATATGCCTGACTCCTGTGACGGCGTTCCAGTGCCTCCGGGCGGAGCTGTCTGAAACCTCACCAGTGCAAGGCGTTCAATTACTTTAAGAATGTCAATATTTTTTTCCGAAATACTAATCTCCTTCCTGACTTTATACAGTTCATACCAGGTACGCTCCACATCATAATAAACCTGAAATCTGGCATCGCGGAGAAGTTCAAATTTCGCATTTGCCAAAAAACTCATTTCATCTTTTGCATATTTCAGAACCCCGAACCAGGGCAGCATCTGCATCAGCTTTATATCTGCAAGCTGCTTACCGTTGACGAGCTCCATCGGTTTCAGGAAGAGTCCAAGACTTAACTCGGGGTCTGACAGAGAGCCCACCTGCGGTATCTTTTGCAATGCTGCCCTATATTCGCTCAACTTTTGCTGAACCGCAGGATTGCTTTTTGCGGCAATTTCGAGGTAGCTGATCAGTGAATCAGGATATTGCTGACTGTAACTGACCTGCCAGCAACCCAGTGCAATAAAGCTGATAAGAATTTTATTATATACCGTCATTTTCATTTTCCGTTGGATTAATAATAGTTTGAGCAGCAGTATGAATCTTACGACTTACAATACCTTCTCTCCATATTGCCTGCAAAAGTGGTACTACGAATATTGTCATTACCTGTATTATCATCCCTCCAAAGGCCGGGATTGCCATTGGGACCATTATATCAGCTCCTTTGCCCGTTGAAGAAAGCACCGGCAGCAATGCTATTACTGCAACAGCTGTTGTCATCATTGCAGGTCGAACTCTTTTTTTCCCGGCAAGCACAACGGCCTCCCTGACATCATGTACTGTTGCCGGGTTCTTTTCCTGAAAGACCTGGTGAATGTATGTACCCATTATTACGCCATCGTTTGTGGCAATTCCGAATAGTGCGATGAATCCCACCCACACCGCAACACTAAGGTTAATCGGATGCATCTGGAATATGTCACGCAGATTTAATCCGGCCAATGAGAAATTCATGAACCAATCCTGTCCATACAGCCACAGCATGACGAAACCGCCGGAAAAAGCGACAAAAACACCTGAAAAGTGAATAAGTGAAGCTGTTATCGTCCGGAACTGGAAATAAAGCAACAGCAAGATTAATAGCAAGCTGACAGGAACAACTATTGACAGCCTCTTTGTTGCTCTCAACTGGTTCTCATAATTACCTGCAAATTTGTAAGTTACACCGTATGGCAGCGTTAATTCACCCGAGTCAATTTTCTCTTTTAAAATTTTACCTGCTTCCTCTACAACATCAACTTCAGCCTTCCCCTCCGTCTTATCAAAGATGACATATCCAACAAGAAAAGTATTCTCACTTCTTATCATCTGTGCTCCGCGTGTGTAATCAATATCTGCAATTTCTCCCAGGGGTATCTGTACCCCATTCATTGCAGGCACCAGGATACGTTTCAGATCTTCAGGGTTATCACGTAGTTCGCGGGCATACCTTACCCTCAGCGGGAATCGTTCCCGGCCTTCCACAGACGTAGAAAGTGTCATTCCTCCAATCGCCACCTGCAATATCTCCTGTACATCGCTGACTGTCATGCCGTAGCGTGCCATTGCCTCGCGGTCAAGTTTGATCTCGAGATATGGGGCGCCTACAGCCCGGTCATAAAAGACAGCTGAGCTCTTAATTGAAGGCACCTCCTTCAAAGCCTTCTCAAACAACATTCCTGCCTGTTCTATTGAGTTAAGATCAGGGCCGTACACCTTCAGCCCCATCGGGGCACGCATCCCTGTCGACAGCATTACAAGACGAGTCTCAATGGGCTGCAATTTTGGCGCAGATGTTAGTCCCGGAATATCGGTCACCTTGACAATCTCATTCCAGATATCCTGGGGTTTTTTGATCTGCGGCCGCCATTGACGAAAATATTCTCCTTTTTTATCCTGAATCAGGCTGTCTGAGGGTATAGCCCTGAACAGGTCTTTATCAGGACAGTATATCGAATTATTAAGTAAAATAAAGTTACCGTTCCGGTCAATTTTAAACTTCATTCTATGGCCGTTTTCATCAAGAATGTACTCAGATCGGTAGTTAATGGTGTTTTCAAACATCTGCACAGGGGCCGGGTCAAGGGCAGAGTTTACACGGCCCCATTTACCAACTGCAACTTCCACTTCGGGTATGGCAGACAGTCTCTTATCGAGTGTTTCAATATAATCAAGGTTCTTTTCGATGCCGGTATGCGGCATGCTTGTGGGCATAAGCAGAAAGGATCCTTCATTGAGCGAAGGCATGAATTCCTTCCCTGTGCCGGGAAATGCCCGTACTGAACTCTGCCATGCTCCTGTCTGCCGAAAATTTTTCCAGCCCACTTTCTCTGCGCCGGTAGCAATAAAGCCGAAGATCCCTTCTGTACCCTGCCATACCAGAACTCCAAAAAGCAGGGTAAAAGCGGGGATCATCAGGAATTTCCATTTGTTGGCCAGGGCCCAGCGGAGTATCTTCTCGTAATAATGCACCATTGACATTAATGCAAGGAGAATGACTGATATTATCCCTGCCACAAAGAGAAAGTTGACGAATTCGCTGTTATGGGCTCCAAGTGGCAGCCACTCGGCTGACAGGTACCAGGCCGCAACAAGAACAGTTACCGCAATATTAATGTAGTTTGGAAATTCCCTGCGCTTCTCCGGCCATCTGTTGTCAAGAAGGTTGTTTATACCAAGGGCTGTCAAAGCAAGGACAGGCCAGGTGTGCCATATAACCGCAAAGAAAATACCGGCCAATACCAGTGCACCGTTCCAAATCTTCCTGATTTTTTTTCTGTCGAAACGGATATTAAAGAAAATATGAACAAGGGTGGGCAATACAACTATACCCAATATGAATGCAGAAAGAAGTGCAAATGTCTTGGTCCATGCCAGCGGATGAAAGAGCTTTCCTTCCTGGGCCTGCATTGCAAATACAGGAAGGAAGCTTACAATGGTGGTCGCTATGGAAGTCACTACTGCAGCGCGGACCTCTGTTGTGGCCTGATAGATCACCTGCGTCAGCTTTTTGCCGCGGATTCCATTGTTCTCAGGCATTTCAAGGTGCCGGAGAATATTCTCCACATCCACTATACCAATATCAACCATTACACCGATGGCTATAGCAATACCGGATAATGCAACTATGTTGGCGTCAATACCGAAAAAACGCATAAGTATAAACGTCATTAAAACGCCTATCGGTAATAATCCAGCGACGATAAGTGAAGCACGGAGATTAAGTACCAGGACAATAATCACAATGATGCTGATCAAAATCTCATGAGAAAGAGCGGATTCAAGTGTGCCTATAGTTTCTTTGATCAGTCCCGTTCTGTCATAAAAGGGTACCACTGTAACTTTGGAAACAGTCCCGTCGGGTAAGGTTTTTTGCGGCAGACCTGATTCAATTTCCCTGATTTTTTCTTTTACATTGTTTATTACCTCCATCGGGTTTGAGCCGTAACGTGCAACAACAACTGCTCCGACGGCTTCTGCTCCGTCTTTATCAAGGCCTCCGCGACGGGGAGCAGGTCCAAAATTAACCTGGGCAACATCCTTGATACGAACAGGCACATTATTGCGGACGGCAACAACAGATAATTCAACGTCATCCAGACTTTTTACATAACCAAGACCCCGGATGATATATTCTACATTATTAAGTTCGATGGTTTCGGCCCCGATATCGAGGTTGCTCTTCTGTACTGCATTCATGACATCCATGACGGACACGCTGAAAGCCTTAAGAGCATCGGGATTAATATCAACCTGGTATTCTTTAATGAATCCGCCGACAGATGCCACCTCTGAAACCCCTTCAGCTGCAGAAAGGCTGTACTTTACATAAAAATCCTGTATTGTCTTAAGCTCCTGCGGATCCCATCCACCGTTGGGTTTTCCTGTTGCCGGATCGCGGCCTTCAAGAGTGTACCAGTAGATCTGTCCGAGAGCGGTAGCATCCGGCCCCAGGGTAGGTTGCACACCCTCCGGCAAAGTGCCCGGAGGTAGAGAGCTGAGTTTTTCGAGTATCCTGGAACGGCTCCAGTAGAACTCAACATTGTCCTTGAAGATGATGTAAATGAATGACATTCCGAACATTGAAGTGCTCCTGATGGTCTGAACGCCGGGAATACCTGACAGGGCAGTTGTAAGCGGATAGGTAACCTGGTCCTGGATATCTTTCGGGGAACGGCCCATCCATTCTGTTGCCACTATCTGCTGGTTTTCCCCGATGTCAGGGATTGCATCCACAGGCACCGGATCACGCGGAAGAAACCTCGCCTTAAGCGGAAATGGCATGGTAACCAGTCCCATTACAACAAATGTGATGAGAAATAGGAAGGTTATCAACCGGTTTTCAAGGAAATACTTTACGAGTCGGTTAAACATGATATTTTAGTTCTTAGAATACACAGAAATTTAAGAAAGGCCACCGTAAATGAGGATTCATTTCCGGCGGCCTGCCGGAAAAAGATTGCCGCTAAATGGCGGCCTGAACCTTATTTCTTTCTTTCATAATGGCAGCATCCCGGGAGTTTGGCATAAACATCATCAGGAGCTTTGAACTTGTCAGTATCATGTCCCACTGCAGCAATTTTTTTACTCAGTGAATCCGTACTGGTTTTGGCTGGATCAAAGGTTACTGAAAGCAACTTTGTTTTTGAGTCCCAATCTGCTGCTGTAGCACCGGCTACCTTTACAGTACTCTCAATCCTGTCCTTACACATGTCGCAATTACCCCACACCTTAAACGATTCGGTTTTCAGGGCAATCATTTTTGAATGATCAATAGTCTGGGCAGTTGCATTCAAAGCTATTCCCAAAACAAATATTAGTGTAAAAAATATTTTTGAATTTTTCATTTTATTGAAGATTTACGATTATTAAATAATATAAATAAACAGAACAGATCAAATGGTGATTGATAGCCAATTGATATGGATATTAAGTCGTAAAAATTCAAATACGGAAAACACAAATTTGCTCAAGGCTGACAGAGCTGGTCTGATAGCCTCCAGGCGGGTAGAAATTTGTGAACGATGTTGTGGATGAGACAGATAAAAGAGAAAAACCGTTTATCGGCACAGAGGAGACGTTTGAAAAATCTTTAAAATTGTTCTCTGCTCCGGAAAACGGCATTGTAAAAACATTTACAACACCTGCAATATTAATCTGATCCTCACAGCAATGGCTTTTAAGATTGCTTCCTGATACAGGGCAGGTCCTTTCATTACCCTCCATCCCGCAGGTGGCCAGATGGCCTGCCAGTGAAACTTTAGTGTCAGCAATCACTCCACCGCAGAAATGCGTGGAGATCACAGCCTGAAATCCTGCAAGCAGGATTACGAGGACCAGTAATATTGAAGCTGTTCTTTTCATTAATACTAAAACACAAAGGAATGGAAAAAGTTTTGATTTACTATACAATACTAACCGGAAAGCGTCAGACAGCCTGCCAGGTAGATATTTTTCCACTGTTTGTCTGTGTTTCCCATGCTTTCAAGGTATTTTATTTCTTTAGCTCAACAGCTTAGTCTCTGTACTTTCCGCGTAACAGTCAGAATTTGAGTGAGGGACCTTTACCCCTGTAAGCTTTTCAGAGAGATCCCAGAGTTTTGTGGCTATGTCTGCCTTGAAAATAACAGACTCCTCGCCGGTTGTGCCACCATCTTCATCGCCTGTTTGAGAACCCATCCGGCTTCCTTGCCTGATCCTCTTGAAACAAGGTTAGTATTCGAAATTCCAGGGTGGCATGCCACACTTTTTGTTCCTGCACCATTACAATTAAGACGATGCTGAAGTTCATGACCATCTATTGTCTTACGGTAAGGTGGCACCATTACGCCCGCATAGTTTATTAAAATGCTGAGACGGTTGTACCGGTTTTTAAATTGATCCACAAATTGTCTTACACTGCTCAGGTCACCCAGATCGATATGCATGACGCTTATCTTTGCTTCAGAATAAGCTGTTTTGATCCTGACTGCCGCTCTGTTCCCCTTTTCGGTATTCCTAACGGCAATTATCACCTCTGCTCCTTTTGAAGCAAGTGCTTCAGCAGCCTCGAGGCCAATGCCACTTCCTCCCCCGGTTATGATGATAACTTTTCCCTCCTGGCTGATGATTTGATCTTTATCCCATTGCTTCATAATTCTTGGCTGTAAGTTTGATGAATAGTCTACGAAATCTGGCCGTAAAAGTAATTAACTGCATAATCAATGCACTAATTGTTTGATGGATGAATTATTAACATCTCAATCAAGGAACAGTTCAAAATGACAAATCCTGTTGTGGTGAATGGAGCCAGGAATCCGGCAGGTTATTTAATTACCTGAATATGGTGATTATCAGTTTTTTTCAG
>DATKUS010000183.1:0-13484 GCA_035530535.1 Bacteroidales bacterium | reverse complement strand
CCCAAACTGTAACCATTATTTGAATAATTAAAAAACCGGCTCCCGAAAGAGCCGGTTTTTTAATCCCACTACTGCCTAATCAAATCTCTGCACATACCCGTGACAGTAAGGCACCTTGCCGTTGCGGAAATAATAATCCTGGTGATATTCCTCCGCAGGATAGAACTCTGTAGCCCTGGTTACCTGCGTGGCTATCTTCATGCCTTTGGCCCTGAGAATGGCGAGATATTTTTCTGCAGCTTTTTTCTGCTCCTCGTTCTTGTAGAAGATCTCAGAGCGGTACTGATCACCATTGTCAGGCCCCTGCCTGTCAACCTGGGTGGGGTCATGTATCTCAAGGAACAGCTTCACCAGCTTATCATATGATGTCTTGCCTATGTCATAGGTTACCTTTACTGTCTCGGCATGACCGGTGTTACCGTTGCACACTTCCCGGTAGGTAGGGTTCTTAACCGTGCCGCCGGTATAACCGGAAACCACAGCTACCACTCCCGGCTCTTTCTGCAGGAAGTATTCCACTCCCCAGAAGCAGCCTCCCGCGAAGAGTGCCGTGCCGTACCTGCCGGCGTCAAGATGTACAGGGACAAAATCAAGCGAAACAGAGTTGACGCAATGACGCGTGTTCTTTGGCGTGAACCCTTCACCCTCAAAGACATGACCCAGATGTCCGCCGCATGATGTACATAATATCCCCGTTCTTCTTCCGTCAGCATCAGTGATACGTTTTACGGCTCCGTCTATCTCATCATCAAAGCTTGGCCAACCGCAGCTGGCGTCAAATTTTGTCTCTGAACGGTAGAGAGCGTTCCCGCACTGTTTACAGAGGTAAGTACCCTTGGCGGTAGACTTTTCATAGAGGCCTGTGAAAGGGTATTCTGTTGACTTGTTGATAATGATCTTTGCCTCGGCGGGTGTCAGCTCATTATAGCTGTTCTTATCCTGTGATGATGATACATTCTCCATTGTAATATATAATAATGATATAAGTAAAAGCTTAAAAAGTATTTTCATGGCTTCCTGTTTTTACTAATAACAATTGCGCAGCAAGTTGGTTGATTATTAATTAAAAAATAGATTCGGTTAAATAAATATCTGGCACAAAGATTGTATTTAAAAATTAAGATTATTTTTGTGGTGGATTTTAAAGGCAGAGAATATGAAAAAAGTTAGTCTTATAGTTGCTTTTGCTTTTCTGGTTGCCCTGGCACTGAGCTCATGCAATCGTGAAACATGCCCTGCATACAGCAGCACCGGGACAGGTACGCCAGAACAAATAGGCTGACTCTCCCCGCCATCTTACTGCCACTTTTCTTAAACGCGGCGTCCTGAATATGAGATTGTTGCAAGTCATATTATTTATTACTGTCTGCGGCCCCCTCCTCGCTCAGGGTGATCTTGATACACAGGAAAAGATATTCTGGCGTAATGAACGCTCCATGGGCGCTGCCCTCAACTCAGATGGGTGGAGCCTCATTTACAGGGAGCTTCGTCAGACCAAGCCTGCAAACAGATTCTTTCTTGAAGGAGGCGTGAGCAGCTTCAAACATCCCAAAGAGCTAAAACTCTCTAACTATTATTTTCAAAACCCGGGCACCTTTGTCTTCGGAAAGCTCAACTCCACATGGTCACTGAGTGCAGGAGCCGGATTCCAGAAGGAGATATTTGAAAAGCGCGACCTGGGAGGAGTCTCAATAAGCTGGTTTGCCGGCGGGGGGCCGGTGTTGACATTTGCCAAACCTATATATTATAAGATCATAGTCCTTCTCCCTGACAATTATTACACAATTGAAGAGCAGAAATTTGACCTGACCATCCACCAGCCGCTTGACATAATGGGCAAGGCTTCCTTCTTCAAGGGCTTTAACGAGATAAAAGTCTATCCGGGCATTTACGGCCACGGTGGATTCAGTTTTGAATACAGTAAGAATGATAAGCTGACGCATGCCATCGAGCTGGGAGCATCGGTCAATGCCTTCACCAAAGAGATACCCATCATGGCTTCTGAGGACAACAAGCAGGTCTTCTTTTCGCTTTTCGTAAGCTACCGTATCGGTATGATCCTTGACCCTCTTAATCCCGGCAGTTTCTTCTCAAATATCTTCAGAAAAAGGCAAGAATAATTTTTGCCCTCCTTTGACCTTTCCCGATTATTATTTACTTTTGTGGTTCGTTTTAATAACCAAATAAATTAAATACAATGGCAAAGATTAAAGTAGCTATCAATGGTTTCGGAAGGATAGGCCGCAATGTGTTCAAACTTGCTCTTGAAAGGCCTGATATTGAGATCATAGGGATAAATGACCTCACCGATACAAAAACACTTGCACACCTCCTTAAATATGATTCAACACAGGGAAAATTTCCGGGCGTCACTCATGATGAACAAAACATAATTGTAGATGGTAAAAAGATAAAGGTAAGTTCGGAAAAGAGCCCGGCTAACATTCCGTGGATCGAAAAACCTGACGTTGTTATTGAGTCAACCGGCATATTCACCTCCAAAGAGAGTCCCAAGGGCGGTTATGGTGACCACCTGAAGAACGGCGCCAAAAAGGTCATCCTGACCGTTCCGGCAAAAGATGCCATTGATGCAATGATAGTTGTGGGTGTTAATGACGACCAGCTGAAGCCCGAACATCAGTGTATTTCCAATGCCTCATGCACTACCAACTGCCTTGCTCCTGTAGCCAAGGTCCTGAATGATAATTTCGGCATTGAGATCGGTTTCATGACAACCATCCATTCATATACCAATGATCAGAGGATACTTGACTTTCCGCACAAAGACCTGCGCAGGGCAAGATCAGCAGCTCTTTCACAGATACCAACCACCACCGGCGCTGCCAAGGCAGTGGGCAAAGTTATTCCTGAGCTCAAAGGTAAGCTTGACGGCATTTCAGTAAGGGTCCCCACGCCAACAGGATCACTTGTTGACCTTGTTGCTGTGCTCAGGAAAACTGCAACAAAGGAAGAGATCAATGCAGCAATGAAAAAAGCAGCCGACGGTCCGATGAAGGGCATACTTGAGTATACGGAAGACGAGATAGTATCAGTTGATGTCATCCACAACCCTGCTTCATCTGTTTTTGATTCACAGAGCACAATGGTCAACGGCACCATGATCAAAGTACTGGCATGGTATGACAACGAATGGGGTTATTCAGCAAGATGTGTTGACCTGATTGAAAAAATAGCAAGAATGTGATATCACATTCAATAAAAAGAAATCCGCGGCCTCAGGGCCGCGGTCTTTTTTTTTATATCTGAACTTAAGTATCTCCTGGCCTTAAGTGGCTTCTCAGAGAACCATCTTCACTTCCATATTCACGCCGGCGGAATCACGGTAGTGTTCCCCGAGCTCATGCATCGCCTCATCATCCTCTTCATAAAGCCAGGTAATGCGTGTGCGGTATTTCGGAGCCTTATAGCTGCTTATCAAGCGCAAAACATCCCGCAGAGCCTTTGAAGATCCGCTGTTGATGTATTCAAGCAATATCACCACCTTTAACTGGCTGAACCTGCTCAGATGGTTTTTAATCCACTCTTCAAGAGGAAAATAAACCATATCCGGCCTCTCTGTTATTGAGCGTCCTGTAATCCGGAGTATGTCCTCTTCAGGATCGTAATATATTCTGGGTATGTTCTTTGACCCTTCCTGTACTACTTCTATACTCATTGCAGTTAATAGTTGTTCGTTTCCACTTATAATAGAAATATCAGGCTATTCGTACCTTAACGCTTCAATAGGGTCTACCGATGCAGCCTTTACTGCAGGGAAGTACCCGGAAGCCACCCCGACAATAAAACATGCAAGGACACCACCGAAAACCCAGACCCACGGAACAGTGAATTCTGACCCCATGCCAAGCGATACAAGGTTGCCGATCAGGATACCCAGCAATATTCCAAAAAAACCGCCCATCTGTCCTATGATGACCGATTCATAAAGAAACTGCTGACGTATCAGCCTGGGCTTGGCGCCCAGGGCCTTCCGGACACCTATCTCCCTCGTTCGCTCCGTTACAGAGACCAGCATGATGTTCATCAGCCCGACAGCAGCGCCGAAAAGCGTTATCAGGCCTATAATTGTGGCAGCAATAGTAACATACTTAATATTCTCAAGAAGTATCTTTATTATGCTGTCGCTTTTCTGAATATTAAAATCAGACTCATCTCTCGGGTCCAGTCCGCGCACAATCCGGAATATCCCTTCCGCTTCGCTGGCAAGGATTTCAAGGTGGCTGGGATTAAAGGGAAGCACATTTACCGTGTAGGTAATATTAGGCCTGGAGAAGTACTGTCTTGCCGTTGAGATAGGCATGACTGATATCAGGTCACCGCCGGTGAAGCTGCTGCCCTTGTTCTTAAGCACCCCTATAACGGTCAGCTTCAGTCCTGAGAGCCTTATCTCCTGCCCCAGCGGATCCACATTGGGGAACAGGAACCTTACTATCTCCTGCCCGATGATCGCCACATGCCGGCTTCCGGAAATATCCTGCTCTGAAAAATTCCGTCCCGATTCCAGCTCGTATCCGGACACTGCAAGGTAATTCTCGTCAGCGCCGTAAATGGTTATGTTCGGATTGGTCTCCCGCGTGTTATATCTTATGGTCGCCAGTCCTGATGCCGGGAAGCCAACAGAGACCCATGCAGGTCCTGTGAAACGCTCTTTAAACTCCATAGCCTCACGGAATGTGATATGGGAGTGGTTCTTAGTGCGGAAATTCTTGTTGCCAACACTTACCCTCATCGACCGTGAGGTTATGGCAAATGAATTAGCCCCCATCATCGTAAACTGGTTTGTGAGCGTACTCTTGATGCCGTCAATGGCAGTCAGTATGCCTACCAGGGCCATAATCCCAAAAGCTATTATAGCCATCGTAAGGGCAGATCTCACTTTGTTCGACTTTATTGCCTTAAAGGCAACCCTTACATTCTCTCCCAACAGGGTTAATCTTGTCAACTATCTTCCTCCACAAATCTTTATGGAACTAAGATACTGCTTTTCTTCAATTCTTTCAAAACAAAAGAAAAACGTATTTTATTAATATTATTTTAATTTTTTAGTTGTATAACTAATTCTTTCGTTATATATTTGTATGTAATAATTTGTCCGAAAATGGAAATAAAAGAACTTACAAAGGCTGAAGAAGAAGTGATGCAGATACTCTGGAGGCTGAAGAAAGGATTTGTGAAAGAGATCCTTGAAAAATTTGACGAACCAAAACCTGCATATACTACTGTAAGCACAATGATAAGGATTCTCCAGGAAAAAGGTTTTGTTGATTACAGGGCATATGGGAGGACACACCAATACTTCCCGGTCATATCAAAGGATGACTATAAAAAGTCCCAGATGAACAGTTTTGTCAGAGATTACTTCTCAAACTCCTACCATAAAATGGTAAGCTTCTTTGCCCGCGAGGAGAATATCTCGGTCAGGGAGATAGAAGATATCATAGAACTGATGAAGAAACAGAAAAAAAACAAAAAGACAGGGAAATGAAAGAGTTAGTGACATATGCGCTGGAAAGCAGCATCTGCCTGATGCTTTTCTGGATCTTTTATGCCGTGTTTCTGCGCGCCGACACCCGGCATACGCGTAACAGGGCCTACCTACTGATGTCAGTGGTCCTGGCTGTATTGATCCCGCTGCTGAACTTCAGACTCCGAACAGGAAGCCCGATTCTTCCTCCTGAAGGTCTTGCCGGGCTGCTTCTTCCGGAAGCACATATTACAGGCTCTGGAACGGGAGCAGGTCTGCTTGCAGATCCTGCAGCGCTGATCACACTTGTCTATATCACAGGTGCAGCAGTTTCGGGAGCCCTGTTTCTGACGGTGGGTCTCCGGCTGCTCTGGATGATAGCAGTAAGTGGCAATCAGGGCAAAATCATAAGATATGAAGACGACCGGCCTGTTTGTTACTCTGCTTTCGGCTATATCTTTATCAGCAGCAGCATCCCGGCACCTGATGCGGAGCGTATGATAGCCCATGAAAGAAATCACCTGAGCAGGCTGCACCATATCGATCTTTGTATTACAGGACTTGTAAATATCTTGCAGTGGTTCAATCCGGCAGCATACCTCCTCAGGCGGTCTCTCATGGCTGTCCATGAGTATGAGGCCGACAGTGAATGCATAAACCTCGGAGAAGAGGTAACATCTTACCAGCAGCTCCTGGTAAGCGCAGTGCTTAATACCCGTTTATCGCTGATATCCAACACATTTTCAAAAAGTTCACTCCTTAAAAACCGCATTATCATGATGACAAAGAAAAAAAACGGGAGCACAGCCTCCCTGAAACTGATCATGGCTATTCCGTTAGCCGCCCTTATGATTTTTGCATTCTCATGTAAACAAACTGAATCGCAAAAAATAGACTCATCCGGGCCAGAGCCTGTCATTGAAAAGTCAGGACTGGTCTATGACACGTCAGGAACATCCACGGATAAGAATGTATTCATGGTTGTTGAGGAAATGCCAACCTTCCCGGGGGGAGACTCAGCCTTATTAAGCTATGTATATAAAAATATCAAATACCCTGAAGATGCAAAGTCAAAAGGAATAGAGGGAAGGGTAATACTGAGGTTTGTAGTTGATAAACTGGGTAACGTGACCGATATTGTTGTTGTAAGATCTGTTGATCCTCTTCTTGACCAGGCAGCTTATGAAGTCCTGAAGAATTGCCCGCAATGGAACCCGGGAAAACAAGGAGGTCTTCCGGTTGATGTATATTATTCAATTCCGATTCAGTTTGCCCTTCGTTAAAACCAGAGGCCTCAGGGCCTCTTTTTTTTTTGCATAATGTCTATTTATCATTTTTATACCTTTGCCGCATGTCTGAACCGGAAATGAATAAGGAGCAGAGGATAAGTGCGTTTGCCACCCTCGGCAGTGCCATGAGAGATGCTGCCTCAGGGACAAGCGGTATCAGCTCATCCCGATTCATTAATCTCATTGACACCCTTGAAGGTTCAAACCCCTGGTTCACTCCCGAAAATGTCCGTAAAGCAGTAGGGGCTATAGGTGATAAACTTACTTATGACAATCTCAGCGAATGGCTGAAGCGTTATCCTGAAATACCTGACCACATGATTGCTTCAACGGTGGGAGTAGTTATGGCTGGCAACATACCCCTGGTGGGCTTTCATGATATGCTATGCGTGCTGATAACAGGCAACAGGCTGAATGCAAAACTCAGCTCGAAGGATGACCTTCTCATCAGGGCTGTTACGGAGGTCCTTACAGAAGCAGAGCCGGCTCTTGGCAGCTGCATTTCCCTGACAGACGGAACCCTTTCTGGTTTTGATGCTGTGATAGCCACGGGCAGTGACAATACATCAAGGTATTTTGAATATTATTTCAGGGATTATCCCTCCATTATACGACGGACCCGCAACAGTGTCGCCGTGCTTGACGGCACAGAGAACGATGAGGAACTGAGAGTGCTGGGTGAGGATGTCTTTGCTTATTTTGGTCTTGGATGCCGGAGTATTTCAAAACTTTATATTCCGGAAAGATATGACATCAACCGGCTGACATCATGCTGGCAAACCTGGGAAAAACTCCGGAAGCATCATAAATATGCGGTTAACTATGATCATAACAAGGCTCTGATGATCGTCAACAGGCAGCACTTCACTGACACAGGGTACCTGCTGTTGCGTCAGGAATCCTCCCTTACACCTCCCATGGCTGTCCTGAACTTTGAGTATTACCCCTCTTCCAAAAGGCTCAAAAGTGAACTTGAAACAGCAGAAAATCTGATTCAATGTGTGACAGGACATGGCTCTACGCCGTTAGGAAAGGCGCAACAGCCCGAATTATGGGATTACGCAGATGCTGTTGACACTATTTTATTCTTATTAAAAAAAATCCCGCGCGGTGAACATATTTTAAAAAATATTAAATTGCACCGGTTGAAACAGTGAGAGACATGGTATACAGGTTCGTGGTATTATTTGATGAAGATGAGGCGTTTGCGAGGGAATTCGAATTCCTGGATAGTCAGACTCTGATGGACTTCCATAATGCAATACAGGAGGAGCTGGAGTTTGATAAATCTCAGATAGCATCATTTTACATGTCGACAGATAACTGGGAAAAGGAGGAGGAGTTCACCCTCTTTGACATGGGGGCAGGATCGTCTACCATGGATAACGCTGTACTTGAAGAGGTTATCTTCAAGAAAAATCAGAAGCTTCTCTATGTTTTTGATTTCTTTAATGAGAGGGCCCTCTTCATTGAATATGTCGGAGAGAGCGAAGAGATTGACGGAAAAGAGTACCCCAACTGCAGCACCTCAAAGGGATTGCCTCCCAAACAAGTCACTTTCGGAGGCGTCTCACGCAAGAAATACAATAATCTCGTTGTTGCTGATGAGGACGAGGAAGAAGTAGTTGATGACGAAATCTTTTTTGACTCTGATGACGAAGAGGGAATGTCAGATTTTGACAATATCGAGAATATTGAAGAGGAGGAATAGTCTCCTGAGGGTACCCGCCCTATGAAAAATACCCTTATTGTAATGCCGGGTCCCACTGGCGTGGGAAAGACTTCCATATCAGTCGAACTGGCTGAACACTTTGGTTGTGACATTATCTCATGTGACTCAAGACAGTTTTTCCGGGAGATGATCATCGGCACCGCTGCTCCTGATCTGCATCAGCTTGCAAAGGTAAAACATCATTTTGTGCGCTTTCTTTCTGTCACTGATTATTACAGTGCGAGCCTCTTTGAGCGCGACGTTCTGACACTTCTGCCATCTCTCTTTGAGGTAAATCCTGTTGCAATCATGACGGGAGGATCCATGCTTTATATGGATGCCGTCTGCAGGGGAATAGATGACATTCCTGACACTGACCCGGCCATAAGAAAGAAGTATATTGAAAAATATAATGAGGAGGGAGTTGAAGGACTGCGGCTGGCATTAAAACTGCTTGATCCCGTGCATTATTCGAAAGTCGACCTGCGTAATCCCCGTCGGCTTATGCGGGCACTCGAGATTACCGAAAGCACCGGGAAACCATATTCATCATTTCTCACTTCGCCAAAACGGGAGCGTGATTTCAGGATAATAAAGGCAGGAATAAAACGCGACTCTGATGATTTACATTCACGTATCAACTTGCGGGTTGATGACATGATTGCCTCAGGACTGGAAGCTGAGGCGAGGTCACTGCTTGAATACAGGGGACTGAATGCTCTCAATACTGTAGGGTACCGTGAGATGTTCTCCTGGTTTGACGGAGTGATAACGCTTGGACAGGCAGTGGATCTTATTAAGCGCAACACGCGCCGTTACGCCGGAAAACAACTCACATGGTGGGGGAAAGACCCTGATATTCAGTGGTTCGATGCCGGTCAGCCTGGCACTCTGAAAAAATGGCTCACTTACAGGGTCAGGGAAGATTAGAACAAAGGTATTATTCAGGTTCCTTGAGTCTGCGTATCACCTCAACAGGGTTAGAAGCAGAAAATATTGTATTGCCGGCTACCAGCACATCAGCGCCGGCATGAAGCAGCACCGGGGCATTCTGAACATCGATGCCACCGTCAACTTCAATAAGAACATCATAGCCCTCAAGGTCGATCATACTCCTCAGCTCTCCGATCTTGTTAATACTTCCCGGAATAAAACTCTGACCGCCGTAACCAGGGTTCACTGTCATGATCAGGACCAGGTCTACATAGGGAAGGATATCTTTTAGGAGCATCACGGGGGTATGCGGATTCACCGAAACGCCGGCCTTCATACCCAGCCTGCGTATCTCACTCACCGTACGATGCAGATTATGGCATGCCTCATAATGTACTGTGAGCGATGAAGCACCGGCATCCCTGAACCTTTCAAGATACCGGTCAGGATCAACGATCATCAGATGAACGTCAAGAGGCTTGGAGGAGAGGTCGCGTACTGCCTCAATCACCGGAAAACCAAACGAGAGGTTTGGAACAAACATCCCGTCCATAATGTCAAGATGCAGCCAGTCGGCCATACTGTCATTTACCATTTCAACCTCGCCGGCAAGGTTTGAGAAATCGGCTGCAAGAAGCGACGGAGCTACAAGGTGACTCATGATAATCTGTTTTTAGGATTACCCAAGATACGACTTGAGGATACGACACCGGGTGGTGAACTGAATGCGTTTGATCGCTTTTTCTTTTATCTGCCTTACTCTTTCGCGGGTCAGGCTCAGTTCCTCCCCTATCTCCTCAAGTGTATAGGGATGTTTCATCCCGATTCCGAAATAGAGTTTCAATACTTTAGCTTCGCGAGGAGAGAGTGTGCTCAGTGCCCTCTCGATTTCATATGCCAGTGACTCGTTTATCAGGTTGCGGTCAGGACTCGGCGCCTCATCGTTCTGCATAACATCATACATGTTGTTGTCCTCCTCCGAACTTATCGGGGCATCCATGCTGAGAGTGCGTCCGTTTGTGCGGATAGATTCCTTCACGTCTTCGGGAGCAAGCTCAAGAAGCTCAGCTATCTCTTGTGCCGATGGCTCACGCTCATACTCCTGCTCAAGCCTGGAGTATGCCCTGTTGATACGATTTATCGAGCCGATCTTGTTTACAGGAAGCCTTACTATCCTTGCCTGTTCGGCAAGCGACTGAAGAATGGCTTGCCTTATCCACCATACTGCATAGGAGATAAATTTAAACCCGCGGGTCTCGTCAAAACGCTGGGCAGCTTTTATAAGACCAAGATTACCCTCATTGATCAGGTCAGGAAGGGTCATCCCCTGGTTCTGGTACTGCTTTGCCACAGATACCACAAAACGCAGGTTGGCCTTAACCATCCTTGCCAATGCATCATGATCACCTTCTCTGATGCGGCGTGCCAGTGCTACCTCCTCCTCAGGCGATATCAGCTCAACCTTCCCGATCTCCTGGAGGTATTTGTCCAAAGAGGGAGTGTCACGGTTTGTGACCTGTTTGGTGATTTTTAACTGACGCATTGACAGAGACTTAAATGCTGAAAAACAATCGTTTTAGCAAAAGTTCACAATAATAATTAATTCCATTCATAATAACAACTTTTTAAATGAATTTCTTAAACAATTAGGCTTTCCCTGACATATTAGTAATCATTTAATTCTTATGATGATGCACAACATTAATTTTATGTAAGTTACTTGCTATTTACCTTTATTATGCTTATCATTGCGCCAGATTTCCGATAAAGTCGGTTACTCAACCAGCGGGACAATTCAAAATCAGTCCGCTCTTAACCAAAAAATTATCTTTATTTTTTCTACACACTCTTAACATATGCATGATATTCTAGAACTGAGCGAGATGCTTGTTCCCGAACTTAGGGAAATAGCTAAGCTGCTCAAGATCAAGAGAGCAGAGCTCCTTAAAAAGCAGGATCTTATATATAAGATCCTCGATCAGCAGGCCATTGATGCTGCTGAAGCCCGTAAAACAGGCAGAATTGACAAGCCCGCCGGTGGCCTGCCGTCACCCGGGAAAGAACAGCAGCCACGGTCTGATGACCAGAGGCAGCAGCACCAGGGGGACAGAAGAGGGGACAAAAGAGGCCGCCCTGCAAAAAACAAAGAGTGGCAGCCGCGGACACCCCAGCAGGGCCAGCCACAGAATCAGCCGCAGCAGAATCAGCCGCAGCAGAATCAGCCGAGACCCCAGCAACCTCCTAAGGGTCAGCCTGTACAGCAGAGACAGCAACAACAGCAGCAACAACAGCAGCAACAACCGAGACTCCAGGGAGCACAGCCACAGCAGCCACAGCAACAGCAACCGCAGCAACAACAGCAGCAACAGCAACAGCAACAGCAGCCGCAGCATCAGCAACAGCAACAACAGCCGCAGCATCAGCAACAGCAACAACAACAACAACAGAGAACACCGCAGGGTCAGCAGGGTCAGATGCCAAATTACAGGCAGGACCGTGACTCCAACAGGAGCAAAAGACCGCGTACTTACAGGAATGAACAACCGAATTCGTCCAGCCCTGACAATGAGCGCCCCCAGCCTCAGCCTGAAAGACTCCAGTTCTCACCTGAACCTGTTACAGAACCGGATAATGATGACCTGAGATTCAGCGACCCCACACCCGAGAATCATATTTTACCGGAGACGGTTACTGCGGATGCTCCTGTAATACCTGCAGCACCGGTACCTGAATCAGTCAACGGACTGCCGGAAATGCCGGTTGTGAGAGAGGAAAAGAAAGAGAGAGTTTACGATTTTGAAGGTATCGTGGCCAACACGGGGGTGCTTGAGATCATGCCTGACGGCTACGGCTTCCTCCGCTCACCCGATTATAACTATCTCAGCTCGCCTGATGACATTTATGTTTCACAGTCGCAGATCAAGCTCTTCGGCCTTAAAACCGGAGACACCATCAGGGGAACCATCAGACCTCCGCGTGAAGGTGAAAAGTATTTCCCGCTAATAAAGGTTGATGATATCAACGGTCGTACGCCCGATTTCATCCGTGACCGCGTTCCGTTCGACTACCTCACTCCTCTTTTCCCTAATGAGAAATTTACACTCTGCAAGCCGGGAGAGGGTAATCTCTCAGTGCGTATCGTAGACATGTTCTGCCCCATAGGGAAAGGACAGCGCGGTCTGATAGTCGCCCAGCCGAAAACCGGTAAGACGATACTGCTTCAGGATATAGCAAATGCAATCGCCAAATACCATCCGGAAGTATACCTGATGATACTGCTAATTGATGAGCGCCCTGAAGAGGTAACAGAAATGGCACGTAACGTGAATGCCGAGGTCATCGCCTCCACATTTGATGAGCCTGCCGAGAGACACGTCCGCATCGCCACAATAGTCCAGGAGAAGGCCAAGAGGCTTGTAGAATGCGGCCATGATGTGGTCATCCTTCTTGACTCGATAACCAGGCTGGCAAGGGCATTCAACGCGATAGCCCCCGCATCGGGTAAGGTTCTTTCCGGCGGTGTCGACTCCAACGCACTGCATAAACCGAAGAGATTCTTCGGCGCAGCCCGTAACATAGAGAACGGCGGCTCGCTGACCATCATCGCCACAGCCCTCACCGACACAGGTTCCAAAATGGATGACGTCATCTTTGAAGAATTCAAGGGAACTGGCAACATGGAACTGCAGCTTGACCGTAAACTGTCAAACAGACGTATTTTCCCGTCCATTGACATACCTGCATCAAGCACCAGGCGTGAGGATCTGCTTCTTGATAAATCTGTCCTGAGCAAGATATGGGTGCTGCGTAACTTCCTGACTGACATGAATTCGGTTGAAGCCATGGAATTCCTCCGTGACCGGATCACCCAGACCCGTTCAAATGAAGAGTTTCTTGTTGCTATGAACAGCGAGTAGAATCTCAGTAAAAATTCGTAAATTTGCTGTTTATTTTCTATCTAAATAATTGTTCATTAATTACTTATTATAAAAATGGCAACAAAAAAGTTTATTACCTGTGATGGTAACCAGGCAGCTGCTCATGTGGCATACATGTTCAGCGAGGT
>DATKUS010000182.1:0-2533 GCA_035530535.1 Bacteroidales bacterium | reverse complement strand
TGATCTTAAAAACCTTGAGATGCTTCTTATGAAAGACCCTGAGCTCTATGAGGAGTTTGTCTCCATGCGAAATAAGAACCAGAAGAAAATGATGTTTGTTTACCTTCGCAAATTCAATGAGAAACATCCTGTTTTTCTCCCCTCAGGCAAATAATCATATTATGAAAAGATCTTTCCTTTTAGTTCTCCTTATTCTGACAGCCATCACCCTTTCGGCGCAGCAGAGGCCCTATCCCACGCTGGAGGATGCAAAAAAATTTAAGGCCTCAACAACATGCATCGTCATTGAAGACAATCCTTTTTCCTTTTATAATGCCGAGCTGAAGACGGCAGTTAAAAAATACTGGAAGGTGACTCCCTTCAGGTTCATTACCGTCAATGAGTTCAATGTGATGCGCAATGATCCCGCTTATTCCTTTATTGTTCTGACAATCACTAATTTCAGTAATGATAAATCCGGTTCAGCCTATGATTTCCTTAACCTGCTCCTTGGTGCTGACGTGGATAACCTGGACGAATTGCCTGAGTTTTGTGCCATCCCTCTCTCCTTTGCAGGGGCCGATGAGGGTGAATACAGTTACAAACTGGGCCTTATTGTAAGATTCATGCAGTATCATGCTGACCTTGTCATGAAGAATCCCACGACTACAGCCCTGAGGTACCTCAGATATTATAACAAAAATGTACCTGAGATAGGTAAAAAGACAATCCTTGTCAGTGTCGAAGACCTGGCTCCGGAGATTGATACGGAGGAGAAGATAAAGGCATGGTATCCATACAAGGTGCGAATAGTTGATGAGGAAGAGATAATCAGTGCAGTTGAAAACCAGGAGAAAGATGTTCTCATCTTTCATAAGGTAGGCCCCGAGGCATCAAAGCAAACCGGCACCTGCCTGAAGATGCTCATCGGAACCGATGATGCCATTATGTATTACCATGATACACATATGGTAGACGGCCGGAATGCCAACGGTATGCTGATCACGGATCTGAAAAGGATCGCACGGTTTTGATTAAGCAGCGTTTCCATATAAATACCGTCTTTAAACAAAAAAGATATGGAAGAGATTAAATCATACACACAGTCAGAGCGTGACTGGGCAATGTTTTGCCACCTTTCTGCCTTTGCAGGGTATTTCTTCCCCCTTGGTGGAGTTATAGGGCCGATGGTGTGCTGGATCTCCCGCAAAGATGACTCCGAATGGGTTAATGCAAACGGTAAATCATCACTTAACTTCCAGCTTTCAATGCTGATGTATACAGTCCTTGCTATCCCTTTGTGTTTCATTATTATAGGGATACCCATCATTTTATTCCTGATGGTCCTTGAAGTAGTGTGCATCGTGATTGCGGCCATCAGGGCAGCAAAGGGTGAGGCTTTCAAATATCCCCTTTCCATACCCTTCGTGCAATAATCTGCATTATAATCATAACATATGGGCTGCCACTCGGGTGACAGCCTTTTTTTTTTATTTTTGTCTCATAAATACTTAAGAATGTCTCAGAAACCGTCAATACCAAAGGGCACTCGCGACTTCTCCCCGGAGGAGATGCTGCGCCGGAACTATATTTTTGATACTGTCAGAAAAAATTTCTCCCTGTACGGCTATCTGCCAATTGAGACGCCGGCAATGGAAAATCTCACAACCCTGCTGGGTAAATACGGCGAAGAGGGCGACAAACTTCTGTTCAGGATTCTCAACTCAGGCGACTTTCTCTCAGGTATTGACAGTTCCGTCTTAGCCTCTGCTGACAATGCCGCGCTCTCATCCGGGATATGCGGTAAGGGCCTGAGGTATGATCTCACCGTTCCCTTCGCACGGTATGTCGTTCAGCATCGTGATGAGCTCACCTTCCCCTTCAGAAGGTACCAGATACAGCCGGTGTGGAGAGCCGACAGGCCTCAGAAAGGAAGATACCGCGAGTTCTTTCAGTGTGATGTAGACGTTATAGGAAGCGATTCTCTGCTGAATGAGCTTGAGCTGGTGCAGATAATTGACCGCATCTTCACGGATCTGAAGCTGAACATCACCATAAAGATCAATAACCGCAAAATACTCAGCGGAATAGCAGAGATAGTAGGCGAAAAGGAGAGGATCACTGACATAACTGTGGCAATTGACAAGCTTGATAAGATAGGGAAGGAGGGAGTAAGGCAGGAGCTGATACAGAAGGGTATTTCAGAAGAAGCAGTATCACGGCTTGAGCCCATCATCAGCCTCAGCGGGTCAACACTCTCAAAGCTGAAAAAGCTGGAACAGGTTATGTCAGTATCACAGGCGGGCATGAAGGGAATCACCGAGATGGAAGAGCTCTTCGGATATATCTCCTCAGAGTCATTTGCATTCCGTGTTGAGCTTGACCTTACCCTTGCCCGAGGGCTGAATTACTATACCGGGGCAATCATTGAGGTCAGGGCTGATGATGCATCCATAGGAAGCTTATGCGGTGGCGGAAGGTATGATGATCTTACCGGCATTTTCGGCCTCCCCGATGTATCAGGCGTAGGTGTTTCATTTGGCGCCGACAGGAT
>DATKUS010000181.1:0-2329 GCA_035530535.1 Bacteroidales bacterium | reverse complement strand
ATCCTCATCTTTATCGTTTCACCTAGCTTGCCGCTGGCCTGTTCAATAAAGACTCCGGAAGTCTTTCCCTGGATTGCCGATTCAAAGCTGGCTGTAGGCATTTCTGCAATACCCTTGGTCTCCACTTTTGTAATTGATCCTGTGAGTTCCCTTTTAATGGCAGAGCCATAACCGATAACAATTACTTCATCGAGACCTACATCGTCCAGCTCAAAAGTAATGTTGACAACATTATCAGTTCCTACAACATGTTCCTGGGTTTTCATTCCGATAAACCTGTAAACAAGAATATCACCAGGGGAAACACTTATCGTGTATCTGCCCTCGAGATCAGTGGCAGTTCCGGTTGCTGTTCCCTGTACCTGTACGGTGGCCCCGATCACGGGCAATCCGTCGGTTTTGTCAATGATCACACCTGTAATGGTCTTTTGCTGTGCAAAGACAGAAAAGCCCAGTAAACAGGAGATCAGACTTGTTAGAAGTAGTTTTCTCATGTTTTGGTTTGTTTGTTACTAATCTATTAAACAGAAGTATTTATATAAAGACCGGTATGTCACCCCAAACACTGCATGGAAGTGGAAAAAAAATCAAAAAAAAATAAATTAGTGATTAAATCAGGACTGATTTACAAATCTGTTAGTGATTTTCTTAAGTTTTCAGGAAGAAACTGAAATTCACATTTCCATAATTTCTATGTTCTGTGAACGAAGGATAATTTCTGAAATCCAATGACTTAGGATGTTCAAGTATAAATACAGTGTCAACACTGCTTGCCGCTGATTTCATAACCATGGCCGGAAGATCAGTGAGCCATGAAATATCATAAGGAGGATCGGCAAAAATTATATCATAACTCTTATGGCATACTTTTAGCCATTCCTGCACACTCATGCGATGTACCTTTGCGCTGCTGATCCTGAGGCTTCCAAGGGTCTTTCTTATGAAGTCACAGTGGCGGGACTCAATCTCCACAATATCAATATCGCGCGTGCCTCTTGAGGCAAATTCATAGCTTATTGCCCCGGTGCCTGAAAAGAGATCAAGCACACTGAGGACTTCAAAATCAAACCTGTTGTTCAGTATATTGAAGAGGCTCTCACGGGCAAAGTCAGTTGTTGGCCTCGCCCTGAATCCTGAGGGAGGTTCAATGAGTCTTCCTTTAAGATCTCCGCCAATTATTCGCACGATGCGGCAGTGAAGAGGTTGAGCCAGCGATGCATCGGAATCTCATTCATGACATAGCTGAAACTGTGTCTGACAGAGGGAGTAGAAAACCTTACACTTTCAGTGAAATTAAGTATTGAGAGGTGCATCTCACCATATGGTTCAATGGCGCCGCTGACATGGAGGGTTTCATTATTCCTTACGCCGGTTTTTTCAAAAACGTTAAAGAGGTAGTAGGCAGCATCACCTGGTGTGGTGCACCGATAACTGTTGCAGAAGGCAAGGTTTCTTTTTTCAATTATAATGATAGTGACAAAGCTTTTTTCTACGTGAAGGTGAAGATACCGGTCATCCGATGATCTTCCTGTTGTGAAAGCGTGGTGCAGGAGAGGGCGGGTGTGATGCCATGGAGTCAGTCCCGGCCAGTGTGAAGCCAGAATCTCCGTCACTCCCTGCGCGGGAGTAAACAAAACTACAGCACCAGGAAACGGAAGAGGGTTGGAAAAGATATTTGTACTTTCAGATGCCGGAATATTAAACCGGAAGTAATCATCCTTTAGCGCCGGGTCATAAAGCGGCGATGGCACCAGGGTACTTTCCGGCGAGGGCGTCACTGCAATCACTTTTCTGTAATGCCTCTGCAGAAAATCATCTCCGGCAATTATGCCTTCTAAAGTGTTTATTTTACTTTCCTCATGATTAATAAGCGGATAATGTCTGAGCATGACATATTTCCCGCGCAGAAGATCCAGAACAGCCAGAGAAATTCCCTCTTCGGATATCTCTACAGTAAGGTCATAATTTTCAGTCGCATTGATGTCTAGAGTCTCATCAAAGAGCTCCGTCGGATATATCAGCGACCGGGTCATTAATCCTCCCAGTTACCGGCATTGTTATTCGGTATTTTGATGTCACCGACTTTCATGCCCGGGAATCCGGTTGTCTTTGTCCTCTGATCATTGTAATTGACTACAAGCTGACGGTCAAGATCTTTGAGGAAAACGTCATTCAGCACATAAGCTTCGAAAACATTCACAAGCACCATTGAGGTGGTCATCACCCTTGCTGAGACCATCTGAAATTCAGTCCCTTTCATTCCGGGTACAAATCTCAGGGAGTCAAGCGCATATCCCCTGTAAAAAACTGAGTCCCGCACAGGAATATA
>DATKUS010000180.1:0-15501 GCA_035530535.1 Bacteroidales bacterium | reverse complement strand
TCTATTGATTTATATCCGGTACACCGGCATATGTTTCCGCTGACAGAGGCAATGGCTGATTCCCTTGTTGACTTCTCCGGCGACATGCTGTTGGCGGTCAGGGACATCACAAATCCAGGTGTACAAAAGCCGCATTGTGTGGCGGCAAGATCTACTATAGCCTGCTGAGCCGGAGCCAGGTGCTCCATTTCCAGCCCTTCTACAGTGACAATATGTTTACTGTGTACATTGACCAGGGGGGTAAGGCAGGAGACCACACTCTTATAACTGGCAGTCCCGTTTTCATAAGTGCCCATCAATACTGTGCATGCACCGCAATCGCCCTCACGGCATCCGATTTTAGTGCCGGTAAGCCCCTTTTCATACCTTATAAAATCGAGGAGTGATGTCCCGCCAGCCTCGCCGGCAGTTACCTGCTCATTATTGAGGATGAATGTTATCATCTAACAAAGATAAACCAAACGGGATTTAATATAACTTTGATTTCCCTTCAAATAAAAAGATACTATGGAAAATATTGCTCAGAAAATTAATGAGCTGTCAGCGAAATACCGTGACTATACTGCCGGGAACCTCTCAAGGCTGGTAAAAATAAAGGCTACAACCGGCAAGGAGAGGGATGTCCAGCTGGAGCTTAAACGCCAGATGGAGGAGGCAGGCATTGATGAGGTCTTCATTGATGGCCTGGGAAACGTGATAGGGCGCATCGGCAGGGGAAGTAAAACAGTTGCCATTGATGGCCACATGGACACCGTTGATATTGGCAACCCTGACAACTGGAGCTTCGACCCGCTGGGCGGGGAGATCAGCGACGGATTTGTCCATGGTCGCGGTTCCGTTGACCAGCGCGGAGGACCAGCTGCATTTGTGACCACGATACGCATTCTTAAGGAGCTGGGATTCGATAAGGACCTTACACTTTATTTTGTCGGCAGCGTTATGGAGGAGGACTGTGACGGCCTGTGCTGGAAATATATTATTGAGGAGGATAAGATCATCCCTGACCTTGTCATAAGCACTGAGCCTACCAACCTGGGCATCTATCGCGGTCAGAGAGGCAGAATGGAAATGCATGTTCATTTTAACGGCATCTCATCACACGGGTCTGCTCCTGAGCGCGGAAAGAACGCCATCTACATGGCTTCAAGGGCAGCCCTGGAGATAGAGAAGCTGAATGAGAGACTTGCCTTTGATGAGTTCCTCGGGAAGGGCAGTGTGACAATATCGGAGATCATTTCCGGTAGTCCTTCACTGTGTGCCGTGGCAGACTATGCACGTATTCACGTTGACAGGCGACTGACGGCAGGAGAGACTGAGGGATCAGCCATAAAGGAGATAGAAGAGATAGTCAGGGACATGAATGCCAGGGTAGATACACTTCACTATTCTGAAAAAGCTTATACAGGCCTTGAATATGGTATGGATAAATACTATCCCACATGGGTGACGGATGAGAACCATATTTCTGTTCAGACAGGCGTCAGCGTCTTCAAAAGCCTGTTTGGCAAAGAGCCCAGGGTTGATAAATGGACATTCTCAACCAACGGTATCATGACCTGTGGTATCTTTAAGATACCCACAATAGGCTTTGGCCCCGGTAATGAGGTGCTTGCTCATGCACCTGATGAGAAGGTGCCGGTCAGCGATCTTGTAGCCGCATCAGCCTTTTATACTGCCTATGCCTGGGTGGCTGATGAAAAACTTTAGCCGACGGACATAGGGTAGTGACATATTTGTAATGTGATAAAGATGAATCTGAAAGATAAGATTGAAGAACTGGGCAGGGCAAATTCAGGGTTGCACAAACGGGATTTCCTGCTCACATGGGAGAAAAGCGAAAGCGATCTGAAGCTGGTGCTGGATGTGGCAGAGATACTTATGGAGATGAGGAAAGAGAATATCTCTCCAAGGGTATTTGATTCAGGCCTGGCTATCTCCAACTTCCGCGACAACTCAACGCGAACAAGGTTTTCATTTTCTTCGGCCAGCAACCTCCTGGGCCTGGCAGTGCAGGACCTCGATGAGGAAAAATCGCAGATTGCTCATGGTGAGACAGTTCGCGAGACGGCAAACATGATCTCATTCATGTCTGATTTTATTGGTATCCGCGATGATATCTTCCTGGGTGAGGGCAACAGGTACATGCGTGAGGTAGGAGCTGCCCTTGATGAGGGCTTCAGAGAGGGAGTGCTGCCGGTGCGTCCCGGGATAATAAACCTTCAGTGCGACATGGATCATCCCACTCAGTCGCTGGCAGACCTGATGCACTTGCGTGATATCTACGGCTCCCTTGAGAGACTCAGGGGGAAGAAGATAGTCATGAGCTGGGCCTATTCACCCAGTTACGGAAAGCCTCTCTCAGTGCCTCAGGGCATCATCTCGCTCATGTCACGTTTCGGGATGAATATTGAGCTGGCTTATCCGGAGGGTTACGGACTTATACCTGAGATAATTGATATTGCACGGAATAATGCACAGGAGTGCGGCGGATCGTTCACTATCAGCCACTCCATGTCAGAAGCCATGAAAGATGCGGATATTGTCTACCCGAAGAGCTGGGCACCGTATCATATAATGGAGCAACGAACGGAAATGCTCAAGAACGCTGATAAGGCAGGATTAAAAGAGCTTGAGCAGGTGTGCCTGGCTAATAATGCAAGGTTCACTGACTGGGAATATGATGAAGCGAAGATGAAAACCACGAAGAATGGCGATGCCCTGTATATGCACTGCCTGCCCGCTGATATAAGTGGTGTCTCATGTGAACGGGGAGAGGTCAGTGCTGCTGCCTTTGAACGATACAGGATCAAAACTTACCGCGAAGCAGGTTTTAAACCTTATATTATTGCGGCCATGATGCTGACAAACAGGTTTGAAAACCCTGGTGAGGTGCTGAAGGGGATACTGAACAGGAAGAGGCAACGGGCAGGTTCAGCCAACCGTTCGGAATAGATATTTACCGCTCTTACCCCAACCTGTCGGATGGCCCTTTTCAATCATCACCCTGCCACCGGCAATGACCCATTCTGCATTTCCATTAACTGCAATACCCTCATAGATGTTGATGTCGCAGTTTTGGTGGTGTGTCTTTGCGGAGATGGTACTATGGGCATCAGGATCCCAGATAACAAGATCGGCATCGGAGTTAACAGCTATGTCACCCTTGCGGGGGTACAGTCCAAATATCTTTGCTGGTTGAGCGGAGAAGAGATCCACCATGCGGTTGATGCTTATCCTGTTCTTCATGACACCGTAAGTAAACAGAAGCGACAGCCGGTGTTCAATGCCTCCTGCACCGCCGGGGATTTTCCTGAAGTCTTCAATGCCGGTCTCCTTCTGTGCCATTGTGAAGGGGCAATGATCCGTGCCTATGGTGTTTATCGTTCCGTCGGCAAGCGCATCCCAGAGTGCATCACAATCCTTGCCGGACCGGAGTGGAGGGCTCATGACATACGGCGCCGTATGATTGAAATCGCCCCGGTATTTTGAATCGTCCAGCAGAAGGTACTGCGGGCATGTCTCTGCATATACCCTCTGTCCCCTTGCCTGTGCCGCCCTTATATGCTTTAATGACTCCTCTGCCGAAACATGTACAATGTACAGGGAACATGATGCTTTTTCAGCAAGTTCAACAGCCCTGGCTACGGCTTCAGCCTCAGCTTCGGGAGGCCTTGAGAGATGATGATAAAATGGCTCAACATATCTTTCACAATAATATTTATTGCGCAGCACCTCTATCTCATCACCAAGCTCGCAATGCACCGTGACAGTACCGCCTTCCCCGCCAACGGCTTGCATCACTTTCAGAATGTCATCATCAGCCAGTCCCACAGTGTTCTTATAGGCCATGTAAACCTTGAAGGAGGAGACGCCTTTGGAGAGACATTCCTTTATCTCGTCAGCCGTGGTTTTTTTCCATTCGACGGGACTGACATGAAAAGAATAATCTGTCAGTGCGTTTTTTGCCTCCTCTTTCCTCTTTTCAAGGGCCAGGGGAAGCGACTCCCCTTTTAAGGGCGTAACAAAATCGATGAGGGTGGTAGTCCCGCCACAGAGGGCGGCTATGCTGCCTGAATAAAAATCGTCGGAAGAGAAACCTGCATCAACGGGCAGATGCATATGTACATGAGGGTCAATCCCTCCCGGGAAAATGAACTTTCCCCCGGCTTCTATGATAGTGTCCGTGCCGGTTTCCGAAAGACCAGTGCCAACCCCGGTTATCGTGCCATCATGTATGAGAATATCTTCAACTTTATTCTCTGAACTTGTTATGATAGTCCCGTTTCTGATAAGTATTTTCATTGGTTTCAGGTCATGTGACAATGATGGCGGATCACGAGAAAGTAAAAATAATATAAATGACGGAGCCAATCATTCGCATTTTTTTAAATATTGAATTTATCAAATGAATATTGAAAAAATCCTTTTACTTAGCTTTGATTTAAAGCGGAGGAAACTAATGCAAAAAACGGAATTCAAAGTATACGGGTACAGGTGGATAATGCTCAGCGTTTACATGCTGGTGATAGCAGTCAATCAGCTTATGTGGATCACCTTTGCGCCGATAACCAGAGATGCAACATTATACTACGGTGTTTCAGACCTGAAGATCGGTATTCTTTCAATGTGTTTTATGATAGTTTACCTGGTAGTATCAATACCGGCATCATGGATAATTGATACTTACGGGATCCGCATAGGGGTAGGCATAGGAGTTATATTTACCGCAGTATTCGGACTGTTGCGAGGGATGGTAGATGTAAATTACAATTTGCTGCTGATCTCCCAGATCGGCATCGCAATAGGTCAGCCCTTTCTCCTGAATTCCATTACCAAGGTAGCGGCACGATGGTTCCCTATAAAGGAAAGAGCTACTGCCTCAGGTCTGGGTACCCTGGCGATGTATATCGGGATTCTGACAGGTATTAGTCTCACCCCGTTTCTTGTCAACGGATCAGGCATTGGCGGAATGCTTTACATATACGGGATACTCTCGGTGATTGTGGCAGTCATCTTTATCGTTTTAGCCAGAGAACGCCCTCTTACCGCGCCATGCCATCCGGGACAGGAAGAACGCGCCCTGGCTATTGACGGCCTGAAGCTGATTTTCAGGAACAGGGACTTTAAATGGCTTATGTTTATCTTTTTCATAGGATTGGGAGTATTCAATGCTGTTACTACCTGGATCGAGAACATCCTGGGTCCGAGAGGCTTTTCTGCAGAACAGGCAGGGATCACCGGAGGCCTGATGATCATAGGCGGAATATTAGGGGCACTCGTCATTCCTATATTGTCCGACCATGCCAAAAAACGTATACCGTTCATCCTAATTGCCCTGGCAGGAGCTACCCTGGGTCTTGCAGGGATAACATTTGCCACAAACTATATCTTTCTACTGGTCTCAGGGACGGTATTCGGGTTTTTCCTGCTCAGCTCAGGTCCGATAGGGTTTCAGTATGGTGCAGAAGTGACATATCCTGTTTCTGAGGGCACCTCAAACGGCTTTCTCTTAATGATGGGACAGGTTTCAGGAATAGCATTCATATTCGGTATGGATAGTTTCAAATCCCTGGAAACGGGATCTATGACAAGACCATTGATTATTATGATTGGTTTAATGCTGATCAGCTTCTTATGTTCAACGAGACTCAGAGAGTCTGCACTATTGACAGGCGAGAATAAGTAGGAGGTCCTCATGAAAAGAATATCCAATAAATCAGTGTTCATGGCATTGCCTTTATTAATGATTTTCATTTTTCAGATGTCACCCATTTCAGGGCAGGAAGCTTCTACCGATTCAATAACAGTTGAATCAATAAAGGATCTGAGTGCACTTGCAGATAAGGATAAAGTCAATGCGCAGATCTGGTGGTATGGATGGCTGGCAGGATACAGTGCAGCAACGGCAGGCCAGGGAATAGTTTTTTTTACATCAGATAACAAGGCAACGAGGCAGGATATGGCCGTGGGAGCGGCTACTACTTTCCTGGGTGCAATGGGACAGTTACTTACGCCCATGGTCCGGCGGGATGCATCCTATGGAAACCCTGATGTCCGGGGCAGTTTCACCGGAGGGCAGCCTCTGTCATCAGAACAGTCAATGGAATTGCTGAAAGCTTTAGCCCTGAGGGAAAAAGAGGGAAGATCATGGAAAGTGCATGCCATGGCGGGTGTAGTAAATATTGGAAGCGGGCTAATTACCTGGATTGGTTTTAAACGAACCTTCCGCGACGGGCTGGAAAACTTTGCTCTTAATACGGTTATCACTGAAGCCCAGATATGGACGCAGCCCACCAGGGCAATAAGGGATTACCGGAAATATTGCAGACAGAATTGTAATGGTGAAGTTATAGGAGTTTTGGAGCCTGAAAGTGGGTGGACTGTAAACGTCTATCCGGGAGGCTTTGCCATCAGACTTGATTTCTGAACAATCACCCAAAAGGAGGTATTTTTGGAGAAATTTTCCTGATGACAGGGGGCGCGAAAGATAAAATCAACGGTATTTCATCGAGAGCAAGTACAGTGTTCCGTTCACTTAAGTACAGGAACTACCGACTCTTCTTCAGTGGTCAGAGCCTTTCCCTTATCGGCACCTGGATGCAGCGCATTGCATTGCCGTGGGTTGTGTACTATATGACAGGATCTGTCTTCCTTCTGGGCCTGGTAGGCTTCCTGGGTCAGATACCCACCTTTCTTCTTGCCCCTTTTGCAGGAGTTCTGACCGATCGCTGGAGCAGATATAAGGTCCTTGTTGTGACCCAGGTGTTTTCAATGGTCCAGGCAGGTATGCTGGCATGGCTTAGTCTTTCCGGATCACTTGAGATATGGCATGTCATTGTGTTAAGTATTGCACTTGGTTGTATTAATGCATTCGATGTCCCGGCCAGACATTCTTTTATAATTGATATGGTTGAGAAAAAGGAGGACCTGGGGAATGCCATAGCTCTTAATTCAATGATGTTTAACGGGGCAAGGCTGATAGGACCTACCGTTGCGGGAATAATGCTCGCCTCAACAGGTGAGGGAATATGCTTTCTGATAAATGCCCTCAGCTATGTTTTTGTAATAATGTCACTCTTATCAATGAAGGTGCCGGTGAAAATGAGACCGGATAAGGGAAAACATATACTGAAAGAAATGAGAGAAGGATTGGATTATACATTTGGGTTTGCGCCTATCAGGCATCTTATTCTTCTGCTTGGCCTGATAAGTTTCATGGGCATGTCATACACAGTACTGATGCCTGTTTTTGCCAAGGAGATACTTCACGGAGGGTCTCATACTTACGGTTTCCTTATGGGTGCAGCCGGGTCAGGAGCATTGCTGGGTGCCCTTTACCTTGCTTCGAGGTCAACTGTTCTGACCCTGGGCAGATTAATTCCTGCTGCCGCAGCACTTTTCGGGACAGGCCTCATAGTATTGTCATTTTCGAAACTCTTTTCTCTTTCAATGGTGCTGATGGTGTTTATCGGCCTGGGTGCCATGATGCATGCGGCGGCAAGCAACACCATAATACAGACCATTACTGAAGATGATAAGCGGGGGAGGGTGATGAGCTTTTATACCATGGCAATAATGGGGACGGCACCCTTCGGCAGCCTGCTGGCCGGATGGATTGCAAAAGTCGCCGGAACACCAGCAACAATCTTTATCGGAGGGCTCGCCTGCCTGGCAGGAGCCATTGCATTTTACAAAAAACTTCCCGAACTGAAGAAGAATGTACGTCCTGTCTATGTCAAAATGGGGATCATCCCTGAAGTGGCTGCAGGGCTTCAGACAGCTTCTGAGCCTGCTCCAGGGGGATGACGGGTAATTTCTCTGCTATAAAAGGGCTAGCCATTACCGACGGATAGCCCTCTATATGTTATTGAACTTTAGTTGATCCTGAAGATAACCGGCAGCGAGAAGTATACTGCCACGGGGTTTCCGTCCTGTTTGCCGGGTCTCCAGCGGGGCAGCAGGGAGACAACCCTCACTGCCTCTGCATCAAGGAGCGGATCTGCCTTGCGGAGGATAACAATACGGTTGACATCACCCGTTGCCGAGACCACAAACTGAAGGATGACAGTACCCTCAATCCCATTCTCCAGGGCATCTGTCGGGTAGCGGATGTTGTCAACCACAAATTGCATCAGCGCAGCCTCTCCACCGGGGAATGAAGGCATCTCCTGAACGGAAATGTACGTTTTTGACTCCGGCGGTGTGATGGGCTCAGGGTCAGGCTGGCCAGCAGGAATTTCAACGGGGTCACCGTTTGTTGCGGTTTCAATCCTCTCGTCGGTGGTTGGCATTTCGTCGGAAGGCACCATAGCGTCTGCCACTACTACCGGTGGAATAAACCTCGACTGGTTAATGATGTTTTCAGGAGGTGTCGGTGGGGCAGGAGGCTCAGGCGGCGTCACCGGGTAAGCCAGGGAAGGATCAGGGGCTGAGGTAAAATCAATGATTTGACCGGGGACTTTGCTCTCCCTCTCAGCAGTGAAAAACGGCACCAGGGCCAGCGAGATGCCAAAAATCAATCCCGCCACAATAGAGATGCTCATTGTTGAGCCGTAGCGTCTCCGGAGCTCATAGGCCCCATACTCCTTGTTGCGATCCCGGAAGATGACATCATCAAATCCGGGAGTCTTTGTAACATTCCTCTTCATTTTGGACAGTTTAAGTTAATAGTCTTAATAAAGAGGCGCCTCTGAACTAATGTGATCAAAAATAGTGCCACATGTCTTAAAAAATATCAGAAAAAGATGTGAGGCCGGTTAAAGATTGTCAGGGTGCCTGAAACAGTCCGTAAGATGATCATTGACAATACCTGCTGCCTGCAGGAAGGCATAGCATATTGTTGAGCCTACGAAGGTAAATCCCCTCTTTTTCAGA
This sequence comes from Bacteroidales bacterium, assembly GCA_035530535.1. GTDB lineage: Bacteria > Bacteroidota > Bacteroidia > Bacteroidales > VadinHA17 > SR-FBR-E99. Next base: position 6,627 of record DATKUS010000180.1, on the reverse strand, counting down.
TCTTTACTGACCGTGTCGGAGAGTGGTGTTCTGGCAGGGAGTTCACTCAGGCTCTTCCAGCGGTTAATCAAAGGCTTTCCGCCGGTGAAGCTCCATATATAGCTATCAAAACTGCCAAATTCCTCCTGGATATTAATAAAAGCCCGGGCATTATTTATGGCTGACCTGATCTTGAGCCGGTTACGGATTATGCCCTCGTCATTCAGCAGTTCCAGGGTTTTCTTCTCGTCAAAGGCTGCCACCTTTGCAGGGTCAAAGCCGTCAAATGCCCGGCGAAATCCCTCGCGCCTGTGAAGTATCGTCTTCCAGCTCAGCCCGGCCTGCGCGCCGTCAAGAACGATATGTTCAAACCATCTGAAATCATCATGCACCGCGATGCCCCACTCATTGTCGTGGTATTCTGTCATCAGGCGGTCCCCTGAAGGCCATTCACAGCTTTTACTCATGGTTTTACCTTAACCCGAACCTGTATGAAAATTTAATCAGGAAGATATTGTGTGGCTTGTTCTGCCTGAAGACATCACTAAACTGCGTTCCCAGGTCAAAGAGACCGTCGCCGGTGGAATAATCACGTGTCTGTGACCATACAAAATATGCGGTAGAACCGGGAAGAAACTCCCAGCGGACAACAAGGTTACTCAGGAATTCACTGACAGTAAAATCAGGGTTGTCAAAAGTATAGTCAGGGAACAGGCTTGTTTCCTGTGGATAACCAAAATATTTCTCCAAATCGGAATCAAAGAGAATTTCGCCGGAGCCAATATATGTTACCCTGGGGGAAAGGAGATGGAACCGGTCTGTGTAAACGTCTGCCAGCGGATCGGTTATCCGTTTGAAGCTACTGTATTTCCCTGAACCGAAGAACGGCTGACCCCAATACTGCACAGTAAGGTCAGGCGTGATGTTGTAATCAACCCTGAATGACATACTGAGTATTTTCTGGTCAATGGTGGCGAATATATATTCTGAGGGATTTACTCCGCTTATGGAACTGGCTGTTGTTACATACTGCATTGAGTTCTTTGTCTGCTCCCATTCCGATTCAGCGCTGAGGGTAAGAGTGTTGAAAGGTCTGTAGCTCAGCTCAAGGCCTATACTTTTCTGTGTATATACATCCTTGTTGCCCCATCCGTAACGTGCATTTATCTCTGCTACCAGCTTTTTACGTTCGCTGCTGCTGAATCCTCCATATATCCGTCCCGTACCAGGCATCTTCATCGAAGGCCCACTGCGGAGCATCAGGTTATCTCTCTCCTTGCTGTTAAATCCTCCTCCGAAAAATGTATTCCAGAGATTCTTAAAGCCGGCGTTCCATGAGAACTCATCGCCCACCATCAGGGTGTTACCGCCAAAGTCCATAAGATGTAATATGTTGGTCCCGAAACTCATCCTGTTGAATATGCTGAAAGGCTTGTAGATACTGTAATTTAACACTGCAACACCAAGGTATTGATCAGCTACTCTCATATAGCCAATATCATTCAGTTCCATCCCGGGAGATTTCCAGGCAGCCAGGTATATAATCTGCATGTTTCCTCCGATTTTCCCTGCCATAAGATTCCCCCCGAAACCGCTGAGGGAGGTGCGCGTGGGATCATACTCTACATAATCGGCGTCAGGGCGTAAAAAGTTATGGACGGCAGATCTCTGGGTTCTGGCCATGGCCTCCGTGTTGCCCTGGACATTGCTGAAGGCTGTCCGAAGCTGAAATATGTAGTTCATATCCTTAAAATACTGTGTGAAGTCGATCCCGGCCGTAGTGGCTGATTTGTGAAAATAGTCCTGCGTGGTTTCGTCAAGTGATCTGACAGTGCTTGTTATTAACCCGCCGATTATCGTTTTCCCCTGGTTTATGTCCTGCTGCACTCTTCCGACAGTGTAATTGGCAAGGGGTTCAGCAGTCACATGCTTTGTCTCGCCGGTCAGCTCATTGTATATTTTTGTGTTTACCTGGGCGGTGAGGGCTTCTATTACACCTACGGAGAGACCATTGCCCGACTTGCCGGTTATCTTGGCAGCTCCGAGTATAGGAATGAATCCGGGAGTATAAGCGTATTCATTATTATCGGGTTCCGCCGGGCGTTTTGGGCTTCGACCTATTCTCCTGGAATAGAAAAGATTGTCATTGCCAACATCACCTTCACCTATTCCTAATCCGTAGCTTGTAATGTTATTTCCCTCGACAAAAAAAGGTCTCTTCTCCCTGAAGAATGTCTCAAAGGCGGAGAGGTTCACTTCTGACGGGTCTGCCTCTACCTGCCCGAAGTCGGGGTTTACCGACAGGCTGAGAGTCATATTGTTTGAGATGCCTATTTTGGCATCAAGGCCGGCATTGGCTTTGAGATCAGTACCATCAAACCAGGGGTTTCCATCTTCACCTTCGTAAGTTTCAAATTTAGTAACGCCGTAGGGCGTGATATCAAAGAGAGTCCGGGGTTTGATGCCGTTCAGGCCGGTAAGAAGACCTGCATTATGTACCAGTCCTGACGCATTCCGTGCTATAGGCTGCCACATGTCAGTCTCATCATGACGGTAAATGGTTCTGATAACCTCCAGGCCCCACGTCTGCTCATTATCTGCCGAGAAACGAAGCTGGGTTAAGGGTATTCGCATTTCTGCGGCCCATCCCCAGTCGTAAATACCAGTCTTTACATACCATATCGGATCGAAGGTCTCATTCTCGTTCATTCCGTCATCGGTCCATATGAGATCACCTCTTACTCCTGCCGCGCTGACGCCAAAACCGAATGCTGTCCTCTGGTCAAAGTACGAATCAAATGCAACCACAACTTCATCGCCATCAGTGTCATCGCGACGGGTCATGCGGGTCACTATGCTATCAGGTGCAGAGTCATAAGCTTTTATTGCAACATAGATATTATTGTTGTCGTAAAGAATCTTAAACTCCGTCTTCTGTTTCACCGGGGAGGCTTCATCAGGCTGGTACTGTGAGAAATCACCCCCCCATTCGCCGTGAGTCCATGCTTCATCATCAAGCTCACCGTTGATGACAGGAGGTGTCTCAATGCGCTGGGATATGTATTTTCTTTTCTCATAATCCTGTCCGTATATGACAGCAGGGAGAAGCATTGTAAACAGGATAATGACTTTTTTCATATAAGACTATTATGCAGAAAAGAAATTCAGATTCTCACAGGTACTGCAAATATATTCAAATAATTTCCAACAATAATCAGTATAAACAGGTCAGAATATATAAACAAAGAGCGGAGAAATTACTCTCCGCCCTCCGGGACTTTTGCATTTTGGTACTTACCGCAGTCCAAACCTGTAAGTAAACTTTACCAGGAAGATATCATAAGGCTTGTTGGTACTGAAGAGGTTTGTCATGTTGTGGTTCAATGAAAATGACCCGGTCTGGTCAGAATAGTCGCGCGTCTGAGACCATACCAGGAAAATGGTTGAGCCGGGACGGAACTCCCAGCGTACAACAAGGTTTGAAAGGAATGCATCAATATTGCCATCCGGATTTTCGAAGTCATAATCATCGATTCCGTCTCTGTTCTCATCTACATAATACTTGTTTTCCGAAGGGTCAAAACGTATTTCCTCATTGTTGAATACGTGGAACCGGTCAGTGAAGTTTGCAGCTTTAGGATCAGTGATAACCTTGAAGTTACTGTAATCCATTGCTGCAAGGAAAGGCTGGCCCCAGTACTGAATGGTGAGATCGGGAGTGATATTATAATTGAGTCTCAGGGACATATTCACAATTTGCTGGTCAATCCTGCCAAGAATGTACCTCTCCTGGCCTTCAAATGATCTGTTGGTAAGGTATTGCAGCTGTTCTGTTCTTGCAGATATGGACGGAGAAAGGGAGACGGAGAGTGACTGTCCCGGCTTGGCGGTAAGGTCCATCCCGGCAGAGTAAGACTTTGACGACTCTTCTCCTCCTTTTGACATATTCCCCCAAAGTTCAGCGGTGATCATCTTTGATGAACTGCTGTTTACATTGACAAAGTAGTTGACATTATCGGGCATAAGCATTGAGGGACCTCCCCGCAACATAGTGTTAGAGCTTGCCTTCCCGTTATAGTTTGTTCCGATATTAAATGACCAGAGATTCTTTAATTGGGCATATACGCTGAGGTTGCCTCCGGCGTTCTGAAAATTACCGCCATAGTCCCACCCGTTCCACTCGTTGGTATTGAATCTTATCCTTCTGAAGATGCTGAATGGCTTATCAATGGTATAAGCAGACCATGCAACTGCAGTAAGGGCATCAGCGCTCTGAAGATAGCCGAGGTCATTAAGGTCGAAGCCAGGCGATTTCCAGAGGCCAAAGAGCATGAAGTTCCAGTGACCGCTTACCTTTCCGAACTGAACATTGCCACCGTGGCCGTTTAGCGATGTACGCGTGGGATCAACCTCGATATAATCGGCATCAGGACGCTGGAAGAAATGGACGGATGACCGCTGTATGTCTTCAATGGCTGAGGTACTGCCGTTAAGGTTGCTGAAGGCAGCTGTCGCTGTTAATACCATGGACCTGTCTTTAAAATACCGGGTGAAATCCAGACCGGCAGTGTTTGCACTTTTTACAAGTCCTTCGATGCCTGTCCCGTCAAGATAACGATGTGTATTTGTGTATGAGCCTCCGATGATTGTCTTTCCTTCGTCAAAGTCTTTCATTACCCTTGAGACGAAATAGCTTGTAAGCGGCTCCACTGTCTGCTGGCTTCTTACCCCCAGTGAGTCTATATCGGCTTTTGCCCGGGCAGTCACGGCTTCAAGGATCCCAATAGAGAGACCATCCGGCGTTTTGCCGGTCACTTTAGCTGCGCTGATTATGGGTGTGTTGCGGGGCGATCTGGCGAACTCGTCATCCTCAGTGTCAGGCGATATGTGGGGACTTCTCCCTATCCTCCTGGAATAGAAGAGATTGTCATTACCAATGTCACCATCCCCGATGCCCACCTTAAAACTTGTTATATTATTGCCTTCAATGAAGAAGGGTCTTTTCTCCTGGAAGAAGGTCTCATATGCGGTGAGATTCACTTCTGAGGGGTCGGCTTCCACCTGGCCGAAGTCAGGGTTAACAGTAAGATCAAGGGTCATGTTGTTTGTTATACCCAGTTTGGCATCGAGTCCTCCATTGTATTTAAGATCTTGTCCGTCAACAAACGGATTTCCGGCCTCATTCTGGTATCTCTCATAGCTGCCTACAATGAAGGGAGTGACATCAGCCTGTTTCCTTGGTCTGATACCTTCAAGTCCGGTGATCTCTCCGAAATTATGGATCAGCCCTGATGAGTTACGGTCGATATGCTGCCAGAAAGTTGTTTCCTGGTCGCGGAATGTCTGGCGCATCACTTCCAAACCCCATACTCCTCCATCTGCTATCCTGAACCGCAACTGGGTAAGAGGTATCTTCATTTCTGCAGCCCATCCCCAGTCGTACACTTCTGCTTTTGTGAACCAGACAGGATCCCAGGTATTGTCTTCTATCTGACCGTCGCTGGCCCATATCATGTCAAGTTTTACACCGGCAGCATTAACGATAAATACAAATCCGGTACGCTGGTCATGATAGCTGTCAAACGAAATGCCGACCAGGTCCCCGTCCGCATTGTCGCGGCGCGATATGCGCCGGCTGATGCTGTCAGGGGCAGTGTCATATGCCTTGATGGCTACATAAATATAATTATCGTCAAACAGTACCTTGAAGTCTGTCCTCTGAGTAGCATCTGCACCGTTATTGGGTTCAAACTGTACAAAGTTGCCTCCCCATTCGCCTGCCAGCCAGGCAGCGTCTTCAAGAGAGCCGTCAATCACCGGTGCGGAATCAGTATAGGTGGCCTTATAACTCTTTTTTTCTCCGGGCGCCTGTGCTGTCACAAAGGCGCATAGCAAAACAGCAGTAGCTATCAGCAAAATTCTTTTCATGGCGATAAGATAAATCTGTCCAAAATGCAAGTCCGGATAAAAGACGGATGCCGGGAGGGAGTGCTGCTTTGCCGTTGTTATTTAGAATGGGAATAAATAAGAGGGCCGAGCGTTAAGAAAATGCCCATTGGGCATTTTTAGAGAGGAGCCAGCCTGTGCAGAGGCTAGAAGAATTCGTAGGAGTTGCCGGTGTGGGCAAGGAATTTGAAAAGCCCTTCACGGGGTATGATGAGTGAGGCGGTATTTGTATTGGGATGAAAGGAGAGACGTTCATGCTCAAGCAATGTTTGGTCAATGAAAAGGTGTACATGCCTTGTGTGATCATTGATAAGTCCGAAGGGGGAGACCGAGCCCGGTGTAAGCCCGAGATATTGCATCAACCGGCGGTCCGAGGCGAAGGATAATTTCCCCTGCTTTAGTTTTTGCTCCAGCTCTTTAATGTTGAGCTGTGAACTGTAATAAAGGATCACAAGATAGTGCCTGTCGCCCTTATGATTACGGAAAAAAATGTTTTTGCAGTGGCCGGAGTCGATGCCTGCCCAGTATTTCATTGCCTCGTCAACCGTGGCTACTGGCGGGTGCTCATGATACTCGTACGTAATTTGAAGTTGGTCAAGCAGAGCATATAGTTCTGCCGGGCCTTTCATGAGTCAAGTCTGTTTTTTGCGCAATATTTAAATTCCAGTTCGCTCAGGAGAGCCATATCTTCTCCTGCCTCTT
>DATKUS010000179.1:0-11856 GCA_035530535.1 Bacteroidales bacterium | reverse complement strand
TGACACTTTGAGTTTCAGGTACTTTAGTAATGAGATTGATCCTGTTTTCAACCTGGCAGAGGGTTATTATGAGGTGGTTTATGAAGGGGAATGCAAATACATAATAAAACATGGGTCATCACTATATTTTACTAATGGAGAAGAAAAATACCCCTATTCACCGGCAAGTTATGTAATGGTCACTGATCGATTTGTCCCTGTAGTTTCAAAGGCACAATTCATTAAGTTGTTCGGTGACAAGTCAGATGTTATAAGAAAGTATATTCATGACAGGAGAATAAGACTTCGCGTGGCAAACAAAAACCAGATAGCGGATATTTTAAAATTATATGAAAGCCTTCAGACACCGGTCATGTAGTTGGATCAAAAAAGGGCTGATTGCAATTTCCCTTCTAATGACCGTATGTTCCTCTTACGGTCAGGATAATAATCTCACTGTTCAATTTGACGGGATACTTTTCAGAGACCTTGTTGACACCCTTGAAAAGATTGTCCCTTATAAGTTTTACTACTCTGATAAATGGGTCGATAGCCTTTCTATTACAGTAAATTTATCCAATAATACTTTTGAAGGGTTACTGGGCCAGATACTTAATAAAGAGGGTTTCTCCTTTATAATTACTGAGGATAATAAGGTTATTCTCTCAAAAGATCATCCTATTAAAACAAACTTCCGCAAAGACTATCTGGAGTATCTTGAACGGAATCTGATAAAAAGTGATACGTCAAAATACCTGCAGCCTGTTTTGAAGGCGAAAGAGAATGCGATAAGTGATGAATACAGGGTATTTAAGATTGGACAGCCTGCATTCGGGGTTATGTCCGGTAATGCTATTCTTTCCGGCACTGTCGTCAATACCGACGACGGTAAGAATGTCAACGGAGTAATTGTTTATGTCGAAAAGCTTAAGGCAGGAGCAATGACTAATGATGCCGGGTATTATTCGATCACGTTGCCAAAAGGGCAATACCAGGTAGAATACAGGATGATTGGAATGCAGACTGCAAGACGGAATATCCGGATGTATTCGAGCGGGATACTGAATATTGAGATGCAGGAGAGCACCAGTGAGGTTGAAGCCGTTGTGGTTACGGGTAACCGGAATAATACTGTAAGAGATGTAAGAACCGGGATAGAAAAAATAAATATTAAGATGCTGAAACAGATCCCAATGGGACTGGGGGAGGCTGATGTTCTTAAGAGCTCTTTGCTATTACCCGGCGTACAGACAGTGGGAGAAGCCTCGGCAGGGTTTAATGTTCGGGGAGGAAGCACTGATCAGAATCTTGTCTTTCTGAATAATGCTCCTATAATCAATACGTCTCATTTCTTTGGTTTCTTTTCAGCCTTTAATTCTGACCTGGTTTCTGATGTGACACTTTATAAAAGCGGTATGCCGGCAAAATACGGAGGCAGGCTATCTTCAGTGATGGAAATAATACCGGCGGAAGGGAATAAAGAGAAAGTAAAGGTTAGCGGGGGCATAAGTCCTGTGACAGGCAGGATAATGGTTGAAGGTCCTCTTGACAGAATAAACGGGACATTTATCCTGGGCACCAGGGCAACATATTCTGACTGGATCTTAGGGCTTCTTAAGGATTTCAGACTCAGCAATAGCAGGGCTGGCTTTTATGACCTTCAGGGAATGATAACAAGTGAGGTCAATGAAAAAAACAGAGTTTCACTCTCAGGTTATCTCAGCCATGACAAATTTGACTATTACAGGGAACAGGCTTTTAATTATGGGAATATGGCATCAACACTGAAATGGGAGCACTCTTATAATCCAAAACTTTCGGCGCAGTTCTATGCCATTGTCAGCAACTACAGGTATCAATCAGATTTAAAGCAGGATTCAACATATTATAGTTCAATGAATTACGAATTTAATCAAAAAATCCTGCGGACTGATTTTTTGTACAATCCATCTGTAAAACACAAGATTGAATTTGGACTTGATGCGACATATTATTCACTCCTGCCGGGAATCATAGAACCAGTAGGGGACTATTCTGTCATTTCTCCAAAACGACTGGAAAGGGAACGGGCATTGGAACCGTCAATTTATATCAGTGATGAGTTTGAAGTGACACCACTTCTTTTGGTCTCAGGCGGTTTGCGAAGCACTCTTTTCACTGCTTTCGGCCCAAAAACGGAGTTTCTATACCATGATGGCATAACAAAAACACATTTAAGCATAAAAGACACCGTCAGTTACAGAGGCGGGGAAGTTGTAAAAATTTATCCGGGATTTGAGTACAGATTCTCATCACGGCTGATTATCACGCCGGAATTATCCTTAAAACTGGGCTTACAGAGAGTATACCAGTATATTCATATGATATCCAATACAACATCAATGTCCCCGACTGATATCTGGAAACTTAGTGACAGGTATATCAAGCCGCAAAGAAGCGACCAGCTCTCCCTGGGTTTATACGGCAGCTTCGGAAGGAAGGCCATTGAAACCTCAGCAGAGGGCTACTATAAGAGACTTAAAAATATCCTTGATTATAAGGGAGGAGCAACATTGCTAATGAACGAACATCTCGAAACTGATGTCATCAACGGTAACGGGAAAGCATATGGTATTGAACTTATGGTGAAAAAACAATACGGGTCTTTTACCGGGTGGATAAGCTATACTTATTCAAGGATCTTCTTGAAGATTGACGGCCAGTACGGGGTTGAAAAAGTAAACGGCGGTGAATATTTCCCTGCTGATTTTGACAAGCCCCACGACCTCAAAATTGTAACAAATGCAAAACTCTCGAGAAGGTTTAACGTGACATCCAACTTCGTGTTTAATACGGGAAGACCAATAACATTTCCTGTTGCTTTTTATAATTTCAATAATTCAAGCCATGTATATTATTCAAACAGAAATGAATACCGTGTACCTGATTATATAAGGCTTGATCTGGCAGCAACGGTTAACGGGAACCTGAAAGCAAAAAAGCTTAACCATTCCTCATTTACATTTACCGTTTACAATGTCCTGGGAAGAAAAAATCCATACTCAATCTTCTTCAGAAACGATGATGGCAAAATAATGGGGTATCAGATGACAATTTTCAGCCAGCCGGTATATATGCTTTCATATAACTTCAGGATTCTTGGCAATGCCACGGGTGATTTCTGATTGCCTGAATCATGAATTTTCCGGAAAAAGGAAAGAAAATATTGTCCCCTCACCAGGGTTTGAGGTTACCGATATAATAATATTATGAAAATCTGCGATCGATTTGGCAATGGCCAGTCCAATACCAGTGCTTTCCTCATCAGGATAAAGCTTTTTACTGAATCGCGAGAAGAGTGCAGTGAGCTCTTCCTCCTTCATCCCCCTGCCGCTGTCAGAAATAACTACTTCAAACCTGCTGTCCTGCCTGACTGTTTTTATCTCAATAAGCTGCTGCGCTGAGCTGTTTTTTATGGCGTTGTTAAGCACATTGAAGAGCATTGAGAAAACCAGGGCCCTGTTAGCTCCTGTCAGAAGCAAATCTTCATTAAGAAATTCATTAACAGGAATATCTGCATCAGCCGCAATAGGAGCCAGCTCATCACTGACTTCCTTTACCACCTCAGCAATACTGAATGAGTCTTCCATAAGATATTGTCTGCTTTCAATACGTGCGATGAGCAATAGCGAGTTTATGAGGGACTTAAGACGGTGCAGGGTCCTCAGCGATTCTTCTATTTTCCCTGCTGTGTCATTGTCTATGTCTTTCTGAAGTATCAGATTCTCAAGTTTGCTCTGAATAACAGAAATAGGTGTCATTAACTCATGTGAGATATTGACAGTGATCTCTTTTTCCTTTTCAAACAGCTCACCGATCTTGCTCATAAGATCCCTTATTGTTTTGTCAAGCTGAACGAAATCTGAAGTGGAAGTTCTGACCGGTGCAGTGTCGAAGAGCGAAGGGGTTGATGTAGTTTTAAGCTTCTTTATGATGCGATTTAGCGGCCTGAGTATCCGGTCAGTGTAAAAAAGATCAGACATCAGGGTTATAACTATAAAAAGAACAAGAAATATAAGTATGACTTTCCGGATGTCCTTCTGGGTATTGCTGATGCTAGACAGGCTTTTACCGATTTCGAGCAGGTAGGTGGCTCCGTCAACCTGGAATGAGTAATTAAGCACCCTGTAATCAATGGTCTCATCCTCTATCATCCTTTGAGTTACCTCTATGAAATTCCAGTCCTCAGTAAGCTCAGTCTTTTCAAGGCTGATAAACTCCTCCTTCAAAATATTGTAGCTTCCGAATTCATTTTCTGATTCAAGCGTAATAAAAGGGTCAATACCGATCTCAGAAATAAGGCCGATCACTTTTTCCCTTTCCTGGATAAGTTCATTGTCAGTCTGCAGAATATTAATGCGTTCAATAATGTAGGGAAGGAAGAGGATGAACAAGGCGGCGAAAACCATCTTGGAGAGAAGGTTGAACAAGGTCAGTTTTGTACCTAGTTTTATCACGCCTGCCGGTTCAATTGTTAATCTCCTATGCTAATCCTGTATCCTATACCCCTGACAGTCTCGAGCCAGGGAGTCGGGGCATGGGAATTCAATTTTTTTCTGACATTTTTAATATGAACATCAATGAAATTGCTGTCGTATTGGTCGTCAAGGATATTTCCCCATATATGTTCATAGAGTTGCTGACGCGTAAGCACTTTTTCATGATTGATCACCAGGTAGTGCAGCAGGTCAAATTCTTTCCTGGTGAGTTCCACTTCCCTTCCATTACAAATGAGTTTTCTTGCATCTGTGTTAATTACAAAGTCGCCAAGGGTCAGATCAGGATTGCTTATATGGAACTTTCTTCTTGCCACAGCCATTATCCGTGAGTGCAGCTCAACAAGTGCGAAGGGCTTTGCCAGGTAATCGTCCGCACCAAGGTTTAGCCCTTTGACACGGTCTTCCACTGCCCCGCGGGCAGTAATAATAATAAATGAAACATCATTGTTGTTTTTCCTTGCTTCTTTTATAAGATCAAGGCCGTTGTAGTCAGGCAGGCCCAGGTCAAGCAGAACGAAGTCGTAAAGATTTACAGCAATCTTCTCAGAGGCTTCGGTTCCTGTAAATGCAAGGTCACAGAGAAAATTTTCATTTTTAAGAAATGCTGCAATTTCCCTGGCAAGTGCTTTCTCGTCTTCAACAATAAGAACGTTCATCAGTGCTAAGTTAGAAAATCCTGAAATACACGCTTAAAAGGAATACGAATCCTTTTATTCCCGTGTAATCCGGATCAGTGTATACGGGAAGTATGTAGCTTGTTTCAGCCTCAACTGTAATGATGTCTGTGTTGAATGTCACAGGAAGTCCGAAACTGGCTTCCATGAGTCCGAATTTTTTTGTATAGGTGGTTGAACCGGTATTTGTGGTTGTGGTGCTGCCCCATGGCCGGTTTGGATGGGTGACAGTTATAATGGTGCCGTTAGTTGTTTCCGAGGTTATCAGGGTTCCCAGTAACAGGTTCACATACGGGTCAAATGAGACATATGCTTTCTTGTGCATAAAAACAGGTGTCTCAAAGTATCTTGAATTTTTTACCTGGAGATATGATCCGCCATTTCTCACAAGTATGCCACCATAGGATATTGTTGTATAAAGAAGCTTCCAGTCAAATCCCAGGGCAGCGTCAACATAATTGAAATTCCCGAAAAGGGTGTCTGCCAGTGAGGGGGCCACCTGGTACCTGTAAATGCCTAGGGAGAAATCAAACCAGGAGTTGACTGTATGACTGTAATTCATGGAGAAATTGTAAAAAGCCATGAAAGGACTTCGTTCAGAAAGATGGATTGCAGATGCTGTTAGAAACAGTTCATCCCTGAAACCGTAAGTCAATGCGGCATAGCCATAAGGCTGGTTCTGCGAGATTGTTGATCCAAGATAGATCATATTGCTCCCGTACCCTAACCCTGAATAAAACGAGTGGTGTGATGCTGATGCTGCATTGACTGTACTGTCAGTAGCCTGGGCAGAGCTGATGGAATCCGATTGTGGCATTGCATTTAGCGAAAGCATCAGCATTGCCATTAGAGGCAATTTCATACTGTATTGAGACATTGTTGTGGCCATACTCTTGTTAAATTATCTTCTTCCCGGACCGCCGGAACCACGGGGTCTGCCAACTCCCTTGGGAATACGTGATCCTGAAGGTCTTACTATTGATCCCGGCCGGGCTCCTTTTGCCTTGCTCATATCTGGCCGGGCACTACGGACCTGCTTTATCGGCGTAGTTTCATTTGCACGGGTCTGCGTCTGTGTCTTAGCCTCAGTCTGGTTCTTATCCTGGGTGCCGGCCTGCATTTCCTTCTGCTGTTTGATTGCAAGAGAATCCTGAATAGCGGTAACCTCCTGTGCCTGCGCTACGCTGCCAATAAGTAGAGAGACAGGAAGTACCAGCAATATTTTTACAAGATTTTTCATGATTTATTTATCACTTTCCTGAAAGTACAATTCGTTGCCTTTAAAATATTTGAAAGAGAGCATTTTGTGTTCTCCAGGGGCAAATATACAGACACAAAGATGAAGAAAAGATGAACATAATGAATCAATTTCCGGAAAAATGATACAGTCTGACAAACATAAATCAGATATTATCAGGCATATACCGAATAAATGAAAAAATGTTTGAAAAAATCTTAAAAAGTGTAATATGTACATTTAAAAAATATTTTAACTTGCATGGAAAAGCATGGAGCATGGAGAAGGGAGAATATTGGGCGGCATAAAACAACGACTGATGTTAATTAATTGGAATAATCATACTTTTATAATACTAACCATATAACAGAAATACTATGTTTTTGCTGGACTGGATCGTACTGGGGCTCTTTTGCCTTGCACTGGTGGGTGTGGTCATTTGGTCGATGAGATCAAAGAATGACACCTCCTCAGATTATTTTCTCGCCGGACGTGATGCCACATGGATCGCAATTGGCGCCTCAATTTTTGCCTCCAATATCGGGTCAGAGCACCTGGTAGGACTTGCCGGAGCCGGGGCTACCTCAGGGATGGCCATGGCGCACTGGGAGATGCACGGATGGCTTATCCTTCTGCTGGGCTGGGTATTCGTCCCATTCTATGCACGAAGCGGTGTCTTCACGATGCCCGAATTCCTCGAGAAACGTTATAACAAGGCCTCAAGATCTTTTCTTTCCATAATTTCGCTTGTGAGCTATATTCTCACAAAAGTTGCAGTCACAGTTTATGCCGGAGGTGTTGTATTTAAAGACGTATTCGGTATAGAATCCATATGGGGGATTGATTTCTTCTGGTTTAGCGCCATAGGCCTTGTTGTTCTGACAGGTCTTTACACTGTCCTGGGAGGCATGAAAGCAGTTCTCTGGACCTCAATCATTCAGACACCTGTCTTGCTTATAGGTTCAATTGCTGTCCTCGTCCTTGGCCTGATGAAGATTGGTGGATGGAATGAACTCATGGCTATCTGCCATGCAGTTCCCGTCAATGAGTTCGGCGATTCAATGACAGAGCTTATAAGATCCCCCCAGGATCCGGATTATCCGTGGACAGGAGTGATCCTTGGTTCTGCCATTATTGGCTTCTGGTACTGGTGTACAGACCAGTACATTGTTCAGCGTGTCCTTTCAGGTCGCGACCAGAAACAGGCACGGCGCGGTACAATTTTCGGAGCCTATCTGAAGCTTTTCCCTGTATTCATTTTTCTGATCCCTGGTATGATTGCATTTGCACTTAATCAGAAAGGATTAATTACTCTGAGCAGCGGAGATGCCTCCTTTTCAACGCTTGTGAAAGAGCTCCTTCCCATTGGCTTTACAGGTCTGGTTGTTGGTGGTCTGCTGGCAGCACTGATGAGTTCGCTGGCATCGCTGTTCAACTCTTCGGCAACTCTCTTTACTATTGACTTCTATCAGAAATATAAACCAAACGCTCCTGAAAAAGAACTTGTCAGGGTAGGCCGCATTGCTACGGTTGTGGTAGTTATACTTGGCATCCTCTGGATTCCCGTCATGAAAGGGCTTGGTAAAGTTCTCTACGCTTATCTTCAGGATGTGCAGTCGCTCCTCGCACCGGGCATCGCAGCTGTCTTTGCTCTCGGCGTTCTGTCAAAGCGAACAACACCTGCTGCAGGTATAACAGGCCTGTTTACCGGATTTATTCTTGGCATGACACGCCTGGGACTGATGGTATTTAAAGGAGTGCTGAACCCTGACGGACTGATATACAGTGTCTTTGTTGCACCCAACTGGCTCCATTATGAGATTGCCCTCTTTGTACTTGTAATTGTTGTGATGATAGTTGTGAGTTATTTCACACCGAGAGCGGATGAGGCAAGAATACGCGGACTCTATATCGGTTCTGCTTCAGCTGAAGAGAAAGCCATTACCCGTGCCAGCTGGAATAAGTGGGATGTCATCAATTCTGCTATTGTTTTGATGGTAATAATTGTTTTCTACTTCTACTTCTGGTAGGATAAAACTGAGTATTCATTGTAACTATTATATAAAATGAAAAAAGAAATTATAGAATTATGGTTTGTGACCGGCAGCCAGCATCTTTATGGCGAGGAAACACTCAGGCAGGTGGCGGCAGACTCAAAGGCTATTATTGATGCACTGGACAAGGCCGAAGCTATTCCGGCAAAGGTCATCTTCAGGCCTGTACTCACAACCGCTGATGCCATTACAACAATATGTCTTGAGGCTAATAATTCGCCGCACTGTGCAGGTCTTATTGCGTGGATGCATACATTTTCACCTGCAAAGATGTGGATATCAGGACTTAAGAAACTTAACAAACCTCTTCTTCATTTTCATACACAGTTTAACCGCGATATTCCATGGTCTGAAATTGACATGGATTTCATGAATCTCAACCAGGCAGCTCACGGTGACCGTGAGTTCGGATATATATGTTCGCGCCTGCGCCTTGACCGCAAAGTGGTAGTAGGTCACTGGCAGGACAGGGAGGCGCTTGATTCAATCGGTGCGTGGGCACGTGCCGCTATGGCGGCTCTCGACGCGCGTTCGCTTAAAGTAGCACGCTTTGGTGACAATATGCGTGATGTTGCGGTGACGGAGGGCAATAAGGTTTCAGCTCAGTATAAGCTGGATTACCAGGTTCACGGATTTGGTGTCGGAGACCTTGCAGCATCTGTATCTGCAGTCACAGATAAAGAGGTTGATATGCTTGTTAAGAAATACGGTGATGAGTACAAGGCTTCATCAGCGGTGTTGTCTTCAAAAGCAATAAAAGAGGCGGCCCGCATTGAGATTGGTCTGCGTGGTTTTCTTGACAAAGGGAGTTTTAAGGCCTTCACAACCACTTTTGAAGACCTTCATGGTCTTGTTCAGTTGCCAGGTCTTGCTGTCCAGCGACTAATGGCTGACGGCTTCGGCTTCGGTGCTGAGGGCGACTGGAAAACAGCGGCACTGCTTCGTTCAATGAAAGTGATGGCCAAAGGTCTTAAAGGAGGCACCTCATTCATGGAAGACTATACCTACCACCTTGATCCTAAGAAAATGGCTGTCCTTGGAGCTCATATGCTGGAGGTCTGCCCCACAATCGCTGACGGCAAACCCACTCTGGAGGTGCACCCGCTTGGAATAGGAGGCAAAGATGATCCTGCAAGACTTGTTTTCAGGACAAAACTGGGAAAGGCACTGAATGCTTCACTTATTGAGCTTGGTGACCGTTTCAGGCTGATCGTCAATACGGTCGAGGTCATTGAATGCCCGCCGATGCCCAAACTGCCGGTGGCAAGTGTGCTGTGGAAACCGATGCCTGACATGAAGAGCGCCGCCACAGCATGGATCTATTCCGGCGGGGCCCACCATACAGGCTTCAGCCAGGCGCTTACGGCAGAACATCTGTCTGATTTTGCAATGATGACCGGGATAGAGTTTATCCTTATCGATGAGCATTGTGTGGTTGAGGATCTGAAGAAGGAGCTCAGGTGGAATGATCTCTATTACCACATCAATAAAGGTTTATGCTAAAGATTTATTCAAAACATCCAAAACATTACCTGGCAGTTGACTGTATCATCTTTGGTTATGATATTACAGAGAAAGAGCTCAAGCTCCTTCTTATCAAGAGGAGCTTTGAGCCTGCCCGGGGCAAATGGTCGCTTTCGGGAGGCTTTGTCCAGGAAGGTGAAAGCCTTGACGATGCAGCCAGCCGTATACTCTGCAGTCTGACAGGCCTTTCAGACCTCTATATGCAACAGTTGTATACTTATGGAGAGGAAGACCGTGATCCAGGTGCCAGAGTTATTTCGACAGCATATTACGCTCTGATCGGGATACATGAAATTGACAGGGAAATTCAGCAGCAGAACGGTGCGCACTGGAGATCCATCTCCCACCTTCCTGATCTGATCTTTGACCATGGTAAAATGGTTGAAAGAGCTCTCTGGGAACTGTTGAGCCTTGTCAAGGTCCAGCCCATTGGGTTTGAATTGCTGCCCGAGAAGTTCACCCTGGTGCAGTTACAGGAGCTGTACGAGGCCATTTACCAGAAAAAGGTAGATAAGCGAAACTTCCGCAAGAAGATACTCTCAATGAATCTGCTTGAGAAACAGGATGACAAAGAGAAGGAGACATCCAAAAAGGGCGCCTGGTACTACAGGTTTAATGAAGATAAATATAAACAGTTCACCAGGAATGGCTTCTTTTTTAACCTTGATGTAAACTGATGACCGGTTGTCTTTAAAAGAAGCCGGATATGTGAACCAATATTTACTGAGATGCTTGAAAAGCTTAAGGAAGATGTGTTCAGGGCCAACCTTGAACTGGTAAGCAACGGCCTGGTGATCATGACCTTTGGCAATGTAAGTGCCATTGACAGAGCATCCGGACTTATGGTTATCAAACCATCAGGAGTATCATATGACCAGATGACACCTTCTGACATGGTTGTTTCTGATCTTGACGGCAACGTGGTGGAGGGCATTCTGAAGCCTTCCACCGATGCCCCGACTCATGCGGCTCTATATAAAGCTTTTCCATTTATCGGAGGTGTTGTACATACTCATTCAACTTATGCCACCGCCTGGGCCCAGGCCGGGAAGAGTATTCCCTGTCTTGGCACAACTCATGCTGACAGCTTTTACGGACAGGTGCCTGTTACGAGAAAGCTTACAGGTGATGAGATAAAGAACGACTATGAGCTTAATACCGGTCTGGTAATCGCCGAAGCCCTGACCGGACAGGATCCTTTGCATATGCCTGCTGCTATTGTGCACTCTCACGGCCCTTTTATATGGGGTGAAACCGCCGCAAAAGCTGTCTATAATGCGGTTATACTTGAAGAAATAGCTCGTATGGCTGCCATTACAGAATCTATTGCGCCGGTAGGGGACATAGATCAGGAGCTGCTTGATAAACATTTCCTTCGTAAGCATGGCAAAAATGCCTACTATGGACAAAAATGAAACAACAATTATGAAAAGAACAATTGCAGTTTTCGGGACTTTAATTCTGTTTTCTGCCCTGATCAGCGGGCAGGAGAAAGCAGTAAACAGGGTAGTGTTTCTGGCGGGTAATCCCGGACCGGTTATCAGTAAGGATATATACGGCCATTTCTCCGAACACCTTGGTTCATGCATTTATGGTGGCCTGTGGGTCGGAAAGGACTCGAAAATACCAAATGTCAACGGTTTACGTAGTGATGTGGTTAATGCACTGAAGGAAATGAAAATCCCTAACCTGCGATGGCCGGGCGGTTGTTTTGCCGATACTTATCACTGGCGTGACGGCATTGGCCCGCAGCAACAGCGCGTCTCTATTGTAAATGTCCACTGGGGCAGCGTGACAGAAGATAACTCCTTTGGGACTCACGAGTTCATGGACCTGACTGAACAGGTCGG
>DATKUS010000178.1:0-13687 GCA_035530535.1 Bacteroidales bacterium | reverse complement strand
ATGATTGCGGTCCATGAACATATCAAACTCATCGGTTCCTATGATTGCAGTCACAGGGGACTTTATATTAATTTCAGGCAAAAGGCGCTTGAGATCAAAGCTGTATATGAGTGTATTTGCAAATGCCAGTCCGCGGCCCTTACCGCCCAGTGAGCCGCTTGAAAGACTTACCACATTGGTCTCATCAATGACAAGAGTCTCGTCAAAGTTTATCACTTTGCCCTTGTTCCTCTCGCGCCTTCTCTTACGGATAATGTCGATAAGAAACTCCCTCAGTTCAGCGAGATTTTCAAAGTCCGAAATCTTAATCGGGTTTATTATCTTGGCTATCTTCACCTCTCCGCGAGCCATCAGCCATAGTGAAAAATGGTTCTTCATGGCATGATATACCAGCGAATCTTCAGGTACAGTCCTGAGGTATGATTCAAACTCCTTCATTGACTTTGCCACTGCTATCTGGCGGCCAGTGGTATCCCTATAGACAAAGTGCCCGAATCCGAGGTAATAATTGATGAATGACTTGAGATCCTGGAGCAGGCTCTCGGAATTTTTGTTTATGAAGTTGGACTTCAGTATCTGGGCATATTTAAGGTTCTCTGTGTCAGACGACTGCAGGACGGTGGGCAGGTTGGGAAGTTCCTGTCTGATATGTTTTATCAGGTCAAATCCGGCAGTATCGTTCAGCACACCGTTCCTGGGGAACCGCATATCGGAAATGACTCCCAGCAGGCTGTCCTTGTACCTGGTATAATTTGCAATAGCATCCTCATAGTTGGAAGAGAGAAGGATTTTTGGTCTGGCCCTGAGCTTCAGCACCTTATATAACTCATCAGAGGATACATCATCTATCAGGTTTTTTGTCTGCTCCATGATAAGCGTATAGAGCATGGGCAGGTAGCTGGAGTAGTATTCAACAGAGTCCTCGATGATCAGGATGACCCTGGTAAGGCCTATTTGTGTATCATTTTCGACATTCACCTTATCTTCAAGCAGTTTGACCATTGCGAAGAAGACTTTTGACTCACCGGTCCACATGAAATAGTTGTCAAAAGGCACTCCCAGGCTTTTCTGGCTATGTATATAAGGTATGACTCCGGGATTGTTAATGAGAAGGTATACAGGGATGTAGGGATATTTGTCCTTGACATTCCTGCACAGCGTCATGGGGCTTTCCTTATCGACACCGACCATTATAATTATCATATCATAGTGCCGGACTTTAAGGCGGCTGAAAACCTCCTCCTCGCCATAAACACCGGTTATCCGCGGTATTGAGGTGAGGCTCAGCTGGTAGTAGACGCCGAGGATATAGTCTGAAAAACGGCCTTCTCCCTCGATGGAATAAGCGTCATAGAGGTTTGCTACCAGGAGTATCTCCCTGACCATAAAGGGCATGAGATCATGAAATACATCCCTTTCGGCATTGTGGCGGTCAAGAAACTTCTGCAGAAGTCTTCTGCCTGACAGATCCTTATTCTCTGCAACATCTTCCTGTTGTACCTGTTCCTGAAAGGTGTTACTAATTACCAGGGAGCTGTTTATGGATCCGGTTATCAGTCCTGCGATATTCCTGACAAGGTCTCTTTCTTCCTTCAGGAACGGGCCTTCACTCTCAACCATGAATTCCCTGGTATAAAACACCTCAATCGATCCATGTTCGTTATCCAGGGTAGTAAATTCCTGGACCATTCTCCATTCAGATACGTTGAAGTCAGGAGTCTCGAATGATTTGCCATGATACCTGATGCGTACGGCCGTAAATTCAGGATATTGCCAGGCGGAAGGAAGAAGAAGAGCAATCTGATGGAAGGAGGCATCGATGGGTTGCCCCTCTTTAAGTATTGTGGTAGTCCTGCTGATGCAGGCCAGCTCTTTCAACCTCTCATTCTGCTGATGCCGGGAGTGTTTATGGAGGGAATTATTTTGAGTAAGCTCATCCATTGGGTGAAAGTCTGTACATCAGGTTTTAAAAACAGTAAAAAACCCAGATGTAACCGGGGGTTAAGAGTTAAAAATACATTTTAGTCCGCCAGTCGGCGCAAGGTATATGACCATGATCTATACTTCCCATGTTGAGCCATCGTGGAGAAGGTCATCAACACATGTAATCTTCGATTTTTCATTTACCAGGACATGTTGTTCAATCATGGCAGCGTCATATGTCTGAGTGTCTACCGCACGGATGATACCCAGTGCAACAGGATATTCCGGATACTTCATCCCGGCCAGCATATAATGTATCCCGGGGCTGGGCTCATGGGCGTCATGCACCAAAAGATCCTTTTCCGTGATCCCCTGCTCACCCAGTTTCACCACCCTCAGTTTCAGACCGTTGAGCATAATCCCTTTGTCACGCTCTTTACCGAAGATCATTGGCATGCCGTGATGGAGGTAAATAGTCCTGTCATCCCTGAACTCTTTGTTGGTAATCTCATCATGCACTCCGTCATTGAAGATGACGCAGTTCTGCAACACCTCCACTACTGATGTGCCGTGGAACATGGCAGCCTCCTTGTAAACTTCAGTGGAGATCTGGACATTATAATCGACTGTGCGGGCAAAGAAACGTCCGTTGGCACCCAGCACCAGCTCCCCGATCTTGAAAGGTTCTTCTATAGTGCCGTAAGGTGATGTCTTGGTGATAAGACCCTTGCGTGATGTGGGAGAATACTGCCCTTTGGTAAGACCGTAAATCTCATTATTGAAAAGTATAAGGTTAATATCAATGTTTCTCCGTACAGCATGTATAAAATGGTTTCCGCCGATGGCCAGTGCGTCACCGTCACCGGTCATCTCCCATACCATCAGGTCAGGGTTTGCTATCTTGACACCGGTAGCAATTGCGGCAGCGCGGCCATGTATGCCATGGAATCCATAGGTATTCATATAATAAGGTAACCTTGAAGAACATCCTATACCGGAGACGAAAACATAATTCTCCTTTGGAATATTCATGTCAGCCATGGCCCTCTGGATAGAAGAAAGGATGCCGTGATCACCGCAGCCGGGGCACCATTTGACCTCCTGGTCACTCTTAAAGTCCTTTGCGGTATATTGTACTGTCTGTGTTTCAGCCATCTTATTTAACCTCCAATAATTTAATGCAATAATCTTTTATCTCCTGGACCGTGAACGGCAGGCCCTGTATCTTGTTACACTGATGATATGTAAACCGGGGATGTTTCATCCTGAGATAGTTTGCAAACTGTCCGTTATTCAGTTCGCATACCACCAGTTTATTATAGTTTGAAAAGACTTCTGCCACGTTCGCGGGCAGGGGCCTTATATAGTTGAAATGAGCTGCCGCCACACTGTATCCCTCTGCTTCAAGTTCATTCAGGGCAGTCAGGATATGGCCATAGGTGCTTCCCCATCCTATCATGAGCAGGTCAGCCTTTTTCTTGCCTGATACTTTCAGGTCAGGAACTTCGGAAACTATTCTTTCAACTTTTTCGTCTCTGACCTTAACCATATACTCATGGTTTTCAGGGGTATATGAGACATTGCCTTTGGTGGTCTTTTCGAGGCCGCCAATATGGTGTTCCATTCCGGGCATTCCCGGTATAGCCCATTTGCGTGCCAGGGTATCCTTATCTCTTTCGTAGGCCTGGTATTCCGTGTCTCCCTTCACCGCCATGGGTGGATGAATGGCCGGCAGATCTTTCATTTCGGGTATTCTCCAGGGTTCCGAGCCGTTGGCGAGGAAGCTGTCAGTGAGAAGTATCACCGGGGTCATATGTTCAAGGGCTATCCGTGCTGCCTCGAAGGCAAAGTGGAAGCAGTCTGAAGGAGTGCTCGCCGCCATCACTGCCACGGGGCTCTCACCGTTACGGCCGTACAACGCCTGCATCAGGTCACTCTGTTCGGTCTTGGTGGGAAGACCGGTCGAGGGGCCTCCGCGCTGTACATCGATGACGACTAACGGAAGTTCAGTCATCACTGCCAGGCCTATAGCCTCCGACTTGAGGGCCAGTCCTGGACCGGATGTGGATGTCACCGCCAGACGGCCTGCGAAGCTGGCCCCAATTGCGGTGCATATTCCTGCTATCTCATCTTCAGCTTGCATGCTTTTGGCTCCGAGATCCTTACGCATGGCAATCTCTTCAAGAATACCGGTTGCGGGTGTGATAGGGTATGATCCTATAAAGAGTTTAAGTCCTGCCTTTTCGGCGGCGGCCAATAATCCCCAGGCTGTTGCGGTGTTACCGCTGATATTCCTGTATGTCCCCTTGGCTATGGGCGCCGGATTTACTTTAAAGGAGGGTGTAAGAGCTTCTATGGTCTCTGCGTAGTAATAACCCGCCCTTAAAACTATCTTATTCGCTTCTGCGACAAGCGGTTTCTTGCTGCCGAACTTTTCGTCGACATAGCCCTCAGTGTAGGCCAGCTGGCTGTCAAAGAGCCAGTAGAGCATTCCCAGGGCGAACATGTTCTTGGTTTTGAGAACCGTCTTCGCGTCAAGATCCAGGTCTTTCAGCGCCTCCTTCACGAGTGAAGTTATGGGAGCGGCTATAAGGTTACGGTCTTCAAGCTTGTCTTCCTTAAAGGGATCTGACTGGTATCCGGCCCGGAGGATATGTTTCTCACTGAAATTATCCGAGTCATAAATAATAGTAGCGTGCGGCTGTACCCATCTTGCATTGGCGCGAATGGCTGCCGGGTTCATGGCAACCAGCACATCTGCAAAGTCACCCGGAGTATTTATATGCCTCCTCCCTATGTGTACCTGAAATCCTGATACACCTCCGACGGTCCCCTGGGGGGCCCTGATCTCGGCGGGGTAGTCCGGGAATGTGGACAGATCGTTTCCGAAGAGCGCCGAGGTGTTTGAAAAGAGTGTGCCTGTGAGTTGCATCCCATCACCGGAGTCGCCCGAGAACCTGATCACAACGGCATCTTTTTCTATGACACTTGATCTTTTTGCCATGATTTATTTTAAAATTATAATTCTTTTTAAGTGTGTACAAAAATAACCAAATTCAAATGCCTAAGTTCACTATAATAATTCTTTCAGGGCATGATTTTGGTCAGGTCCAGATGTCTGCTTTTTCAAGGTAAAGGTTACCCTCAAAAAACATCCTGGCTATCTTCTCGAAGTACTCAGTATAGTCTGAGACAAAAAAGAGATCAGGGCCTGCGGCGGGTCCGTTATTGATCAGACCATGTTTTTCGAGAACCTCTTTGAGCCTGGAAGCCACAATACGGGCAGAGTCAACAATCTCCAGATTGAAATTAAAAAATTTACTTATCTGGTTTCTTATAATAGGATAATGGGTGCACCCCAGGATAAGGGCCTCGATATTGTTCAGATTGCTGTCAGAGAGGTATGTACGGATAATGGCATTACTGATATCATCAAAGATAAAACCCTCTTCAATCATTGGCACCAGCAAAGGAGTTGCCAGTGAACAGACCTCAGTGGAAGGTGATATTTCACGAATCATTCTGTCATAGGTCCCCGAGCTTATGGTTCTTTTTGTACCAATAACGCCCACCCGCTTGAACTTTCTGGAAGCGATATATTCCACAACCGGGTTGATGACATCAAGGATTATGATCCTGTCACTGAACTCTTTTTGAAGGGTCTCATATGCAGAGGCTGAGGCCGAGTTACATGCTATCAGCACCATCTTGGCATCATACCCCAGGAGGAAATCAGTTATTCCCCGTGAGTAGGCGGTAATTGCTTCGGCTGACTTATCACCGTAAGGAAGGTGGGCGGTATCGCCAAAATAGATGATGGTCTCACCCGGCAGTGTCTGTCTTACGGCATGAGCGACCGTCAGACCTCCTACGCCTGAGTCGAAGATGCCTATCGGTCGTTTTACTGTTTCCATCTGGCTTTTTAAAATAAAGGCTGCCCGCCGGTTGGAGGGCAGCCCTGTCACTGAAATATTTAGTATTACTTTAAACCCAGCTTAGTCTTTACAAGCGGGGTCAGATCCGTACTTTTCGTAGGGTCAAAATAGACGAGGGTGCGGACATCATATATATATATGAAGCCACCTTCCTTGGCTACCTGTGTGATGGCTGTGGTTGCTCTCTCAATGATGGGATTAAGCAGTGCGGCCTGTTTTTCCTGAAGCTGGACCTGTGCCTGCTGCTGGAAGTTGTTGATACGGTTCTGCATGTCACCCAGTTCCTGTTCCTTATTTGTCTTTACAAGCTCGGTATAATTCTTGCTCTCCTTAACATAGAGGTCAAGTTTGTTGTTGTACTCAACCTGCATCAGCTCCAAAGCATTGGTAAGCTCCTGTCCAAAGGCGTTGTATTGTTTCATTGCGGTGTCATAGTCAGGCATAGCCATAATGACGTCATCCCTGTTAATGTGGCCTGTCTTGAAGGACTGCGCAGCCGCTTCCTGTGCTGATAACATCATGGCAGCAAACAGGAGTATTCCGAATACTTTTTTCATGTCTTTTTTGTAATTTTTTTAATCGTGCAAATGTAATTATTTAATTTTTATAACCTAATTTCTGAAGGACCTGGTCGGAGAGATCGAACTTAGGGTTGGCAAAGAGGATGTTTGACCCTGTGGAGGTGTCAAAGATCACTGCATAGCTTCCCTCAACCGACATCTCTTTGATGGCTTTCAGTATCTCATCCTGTATAGGTTTAACGAGCTCTTCACGTTTCTTGTAGAGTTCTCCCTCCATGCCAAAATACTTGTTCTGAAGGTCTTTTATCTCCTTCTCTTTGACTATGATTGCATCTTCTCTCTTTTTCTTCTGATCCTGTGACAGCAGGACCACCTCTGCCTGGTAGTTCTTATACATGGTCTCAACAGCCGCATAGCCGTCGGCCACCTCTTTCTCCCACCCTTCAGAAAGCTTGTCAAGCTGCTGCTGAGCGGCAGTGAAGGCAGGTATATTATTGCGTATATATTCGCTGTCTACGAAAGCGAACTTCTGTGCAAGACCACTCATGGTGGTCGCAAGCACGAGTACTGTCAAAACAATAATCTTCTTCATAGCTTTTTTGTTTATATGATTTGCCGTGTTTTAAAATTGCTGACCAATTACAAAGTGGAACTGGCTTCCTGATGCATCCGGATTGCCAGGTATGTCGTCAAACCCGTAAGCCCAGTCTATTCCCAGGAGACCGAACATTGGGAGATTGGCTCTGAGACCAAATCCTGCCGAACGGTTCATCCTGAAGGGGTTATACTCTTTAAGGCTGTACCATGCTTTCCCGGCTTCAAGGAATGTTAATGCGTAAATCGTTGCCTGAGGATTCAGAGAGATAGGATAACGCAGTTCAAGGGTAAGCTTGGAATAAACGTTACCAACCTCGATACTCCTGTTTCCCTTAACTATAGTAGGTGTTAAAGAGCCGTTGGTATAACCTCTCAGGGCTATGACCTCGCGGCCGTAAAAGCTGTACCCTGTCATACCGTCGCCGCCCACATAAAAGTTCTCAAAGGGTGAAGGTCCGATATCCTTATTGTAGAAGCCGAGGTAACCGAAGGCAGCTCTTGCATTAAGCACCAGCTTGTCATTTGATGACATCGGGAAATAGTAGTCAGCTTTGAATACTGTTTTATAGAACTCTATCCATCTGTACTTCTCCTGGTCGCTGGCGGTCGAAAAATCCTTGCCGCTTATGAGTGAATAGGGAGGGGTTGCCTGGAAAGAGAGCGAGAAAGTTGACCCGCTGCGCGGATATATTGTATTTGGTCCGGCTGAAAATCTTGTTATCCTTGCTGTAAGCGATGCCAGGTTCGACACCCCGTTGTCGAAAAGGAACTGGAACTGGGTGTAGTTGAGCATGCTGTACCGCTGGAAGCTACCTTCATAATAGACCGAAAAATAGTTATCAGGCCACTCCAGCCTCTTACCGAAGCCCACTGAGCCCCCGTCAATGATCATATGCTGCCGTCCGTCTTCATCAATCCGTTTGGCGTTGGTCATTACGGAACGGAAGTAAGAGAGAGAAAGGGTATTTGGTTTTTTGCCTCCCAGCCACGGTTCAATGAATGAGACGTTATACGACTGGTATATGCGGCCGTTTGACTGTGCCCTTACGCTGAGTGACTGCCCGTCACCCGAGGGATAGGGTCTCCACTCGCTCCATTTGAGGAAGTTGCGGATTGCGAAGTTATTGAACCTTACTCCAATGGTTCCTACCAGCATCTGGGCGCCCCAGCCTCCTGAAATCTCAAACTGGTCATTGGCCTTCTCCTCAAGCTCATATAGCAGGTCTACGGTGCCGTTGATCTGGTCAGGAATAGGCAGAGGGTTGATCTTCTCAGGGTCAAAGTGACCCAGCACTGCCACCTGTCTCACGGAGCGGATGATCTTCTCCTTGCTGAAAAGGTCGCCGGGCATTGTAAAAAGTTCGCGACGGGCAACATGTTCATTGGTGCGGGTGTTGCCTGATATAATAACATTATTAAGGTTTGCCGGGTCACCCTCAAAGATCCTCACCTCAAGATCTATAGAGTCACCCTCAACCTTCCTTTCAACGGGTGTAAGCCTCGAGAAGAGGTACCCGTAGTCAAGATAAAGTGAGTTCACTGCATCCTGATCTTCCGAAAGCCGCTTGTTGATCATGGTCTGATTATATACCTCGCCGGTGGGGAAATTGAACACCCTGGTGAGCTGATCTTTTGAATATATGCTGTTCCCCACCCAGTCAACATTGCGCAGGTAATACTGGTTGCCTTCATTGACCTTCATGACCAGCACAATCTTACCGTCCTCAAGCACATAGGTCGAGTCTTTGACAAGCCTGAAGTCGCGGAATCCATTCTCATTGTAGAAACTCACAAGGCTTTCACGGTCCTCATCGTACTTTGCTTCAATGAATTTTGATCCCTTGAAAATATTGAGGTCCTTCTGCTTGGTGTTCTTCATCACCCTGCGAAGCTTTTTGGAGTCGAAAAATTCATTTCCTGTAAACGCGATCTCTGCTATCTTGACCTTCTCATTCTTGTTGATAACCACATTGAGGGACACGTTGTTGGGCATATCGGGGTCATCCTTCTGGATAATATCCACTTCAGTGTTCAGGAATCCTTTCTCGACATAGTGGTCAGTGATGACCCTTTTTGCCTTATTGAGCAGGTGGGCTGTAACCTGTGAACCATTGGGAAGGCTCAGTTTCTCTATTAACTCAGTCTCTTCAGATTTCCTGATACCTTCAAATTTCATTGAGGAGAGTCTTGGTCTTTCCTGGAGGTATATGTCAAGCCATACGTTATCGCCTTCCTTGCTGGCGATAGTGATCTTCACGTCAGAAAAGAGTCCCTGTTCCCAGAGCTTTTTAACAGATGACGTAATCTGTTCTCCGGGTATGTCAACCTTCTGTCCTATTCTCAGTCCTGATATCCCTATCAGTGCATTCGGTTCGAGGTATTTGACTCCGGATATTGAAATTCCGGCAATGGTATATTCCTCAGGGTAAAGGTAATTGACAAATTTTTCTTCCGTCTGGCCCGAAGCAGGCACTCCCAAAATTATCAAAACGAAAAGGATAAGTATTCTCCTGATTTTTTCTCTCATTTGTTCAGTTGTTTTCCGCTGTCTGCTCACTAGTCTTTCCAAATCTCCTTTCCCTTTTCTGGAAATTGGCAACTGCCCTGTAAAAGTCTTCCTTACCAAAATCGGGCCAAAGTTTTTCAGTAAAATAAAGTTCCGAATATGCCAGTTGCCAGAGGAGGAAATTGCTGATACGCTTTTCTCCGCTGGTACGAATCATCAGTTCAGGTTCGGGTATGCCCGCTGTTGCCAGATTCTCTGCCACAGTATCTTCTGTTATCTTCGATATATCAAGTTTATTATTTTTTACCGCTGTTGCAATTCTCCGGCATGCTTCAGCAATCTCCCATTTTGATGAGTAGCTGAGTGCAACGATGAGTGTCATGCGGCTGCCTCCTGCAGTAATCCTTATTGTTTCGAGGAGTCTGTCACGCATCGCCGGGGAGAGCCGGTCAATATCGCCTATCACTTTCAGGGCTATTTCGTTCTCCAGCAGTTTACCGGTCTCATTGTTAAGGGAGGCGACCATCAGGTCCATCAGCGCGGAGACCTCTTCCCCGGGCCTGTTCCAGTTCTCGGTTGAGAAGGCGTACAAGGTCAGATATTTGATACCGGTTTCAACTGCAGCTTCAATGACCTTGCGGACGGCCACCACGCCCTGCTGATGCCCGTAGACCCTGTCATGGCCACGGCGGCGCGCCCAGCGTCCGTTGCCATCCATAATGACGGCCACATGCCTGGGAAGCTTGTTCTTGTCTATTTGCTCTCTGAAGGTCAACTCTATCTCTTTCTTTTTTTCTCCACGTCTCCTGCAAACGCCGGACAACCGACCAGTTTATTGTAAATCTTCCAGGTGAATGAAACACCCATAAAGCTGTACCAGTCATTGTTATGCATCCATGTCAGATCTTCGGGATCCACCATGTCAGTCAGGCCGTCAAAGTTATCATAAAATGTTTTACGAAAACCATATTCGAACTCAAGACCGATATTGTTGCCAATATTTATCTTGAATCCGGCAGAGAATGGTATTGAAGGAAAGATTGAAAAATCGGCTGCGTTAACAACCGATAACGCAGCCCCCGCCGCTATATACGGGGTATAGTCAATGCGCCGGCTTCTTTGTGTTGAGTAGGGGAAAAAATTATATTCATAGGTAAGGCCCAGCTCACCGAGCATTCCTGAAAAAGAGTCATCACCCGGCGGAGTCCTGAGATTATTGATGTCAATGTCTTTAGCCCTGATCTGCCCGACAAGGAGGTTAGTCCTTATTGCCTGCCTGGGGTTAAAGTTGTAACGGTAAAACAGGTCCGCAGCGGGACCCGGGTCATAGAGCACGTTGACAGGGTTGAGTTCTCCCAGGTATGTAAGTATACCGGCAGAGAATCCGTAATCAGCTGACCGCTGGGCATACGAAGGTATTAAGATTGCAAGAAGAAGAGCTGATAATATTGTTTTTCTCATGCCTTTGATGCTGTCATATGATCATCACCTGAATCTCGGAAGTCCGTTACGGGCTGTCTTGATCCTGTAGTTAAACGTTATACTGAAGGTGTGATAAACATCATTACGGGCAGAGTATATAGATGTATATCCGTCAAGGTAATCCGAAAATGAATAACGGCCGCATAACTCAATGCCAAAGAGGATATTGGGGTCAAAGGTCACTTTTGCTCCCAGTCCTATTGGTATTACAGCCGTAAAACCGCTTTTCTGTACTCCCCGCAGCTCCAGTGCATCATTCACGTTGGCACCGTATGCTGCGCCTCCCACCCCCGCCAGGGCATAGAAATCTATGCTGCTGAAAAAGTCTTTCAGATGATTCCTGGATCTGCCACGGTAGGTCTGGAAGCTGTAGCTGTTACGCTCCCTGTTCCTTATTATATAGTATTCACCTATCAGAGCCGGTTCAAATACTGAGGTCAGGGATTCATACCCCCGTACTTCGTTTGAGCCCCTGGCATCTGTAGCATGAAGCATAACATATGACAGTGAAACCCTTGCGGCCACCTCATCAAGGATGAAATATCTGAATGTCCCTGACACGTTAAACCGTGTCTGCTTAAAAGTTATGTCTTTGAGGCCCAATGCGTTCTTGCCAATGGTAAATCCTCCTACATCACCATAGAACTGGGAGGTGCCCAGCCCCGCAGTAGCCTCATACCTTTTGCTCTTCCAGAGCTGTGCCTCCGCAAGGGGTACCATAAGGAATCCCAGCATAAACAGGAGGATGAGACGTTTCATTTCTAACATTCTGACAGTTCAGGCTACAAATATAATTAATGTATAATATTAAAAACTTAATAATTTCTTAATTATTGTCAGTTACGCGGGTCAGCGCCCCACATCAGTTTACCGCGTATGGTGCTGAAAAAGTCATTTCCACTGAGTGTGATTGTCTGCAGTTTTTTGGCCGGCTGTCTTATCACCAAGTTTGTTCCCATGCCTGTTTTTATGGCTTTAGAGTCACATGTGATCATGCATTCACCACTCCTTCCTCCTGTCTGCATGGTGATAATGCTCCCTCCCGTGACAATTATCGGTCTGACGGTCAGGTTATGAGGCGACATGGGCACTATGATGATACTTTCATCAGAGGGCGACAGTATGGGTCCTCCCACGCTCAGGCTGTAGGCCGTGGAGCCTGTTGATGATGAAATTATCAGCCCGTCGGCCCTGTAGGTATTAAGAAAGATATCGTTGACATGTACTGTTATAGTTATCATTCCCTGGTCCACCTTCTGAACCGTCACCTCATTCAGCGCCAGGGAAGTCACATCGCCAAATAGGTTTTCCGGTTCAATGACCTCCAGCAGCGACCTGTTTATGATCTCATACTGGCCGGAACAGAGCATCTCAACGGCCATTATGATGTCATCATCGGGAATATTGGCCAGGAACCCGAGCCTGCCGGTATTTATCCCTGCTATGGGAATGGCGGTCTCCCGTACTTTCATGGCGGTCTCGAGGAAAGTGCCGTCACCGCCAACACTTATTATAAGATCCAGATCGTCAGGAAGCTGTGAGACATCATCTATGAGGCTGATGCGGGGATCATCGCCAAATTTCGCCTTTCCGTTACCCATGATGTTCAGCCATATGCCTGCTCCCCTGCCGTCAAGGGCATCAATAAGACGCAGCAGCCCTGCCATGGTTTTCTCAGTCAGGTCTTTGCTGAACAGTGCTATTCTTCTTGACATGGTTTTTATTAAATATTAAGGTACTTCATCAGCATGTTATACCTGTCCGTATAAAAGCGGTCCAGCTCATCATCCTCAGTGACCCAGGTAGTGACTTCATAGGAGTACCTTTCAAACGTTTTGATGATTGAGGCAAGGTTTGTTGTGTTCACCTTGAGGGTTATCTCCAGGCTGGTAGACTCAGGTTTCGATGTGATATACATACTTAGTATCCGGGCATCATTGCTCTCAATGATCTGTGAGATACGGCTCATGGAGTAATCACGTTCAAGGACCTGGAGAATGATGAGACCGCCGGGCTGTTCAATTGACGAAAGCGAAGCAATATTGCTGATAATCTCATTGTATGTGATTGCTCCCCTGTAATGACTGTCTCCATCGAGCACAGGTACAACCGTCAGCTTGTGCCTGGCAGCAAGGGATATTACATCGTAAATATGACGTGTGTCAATTACAAAAGGCCTGGGAAGGGAGAGCTCATGGTTCCCGATAGGTTCTTCAGGCTTGTTCATATCATAGATATCGCTGTCAGAGATGAGGCCCAGGTAGTCCAGTTCATTGACAATAGGGAGATGAGACACTCTGAATATCTCCATCCAGTTGAGTGCCGTCTGTGCCGTATCTGAAGTCTTCAGGGAGGGAATCACATCTGATATCATCTCTTTTGCGAGCATCTGTCTGTTCAATTATTGAATAAAAATACAAAAAAACTGTGGATCGTTGTAACTTTGCGGTTATAATAAGAGAACACCCGGATGACAAGGTTAAGTGTAAACATCAATAAGATTGCAACATTAAGAAATGCCCGCGGAGGTAATGTGCCCGATGTAAAGATTGCTGCCATAAAATGCCAGAGTTTTGGTGCTGAAGGTATTACTGTCCATCCCAGGCCCGATGAACGTCATATAAGATATAGTGATGTGTATGATATCAGGGATATTATCACAACGGAGTTTAACATAGAGGGCAATCCCGACAAAGATTTCATCAGGCTGGTTTATGATGTCA
>DATKUS010000177.1:0-4878 GCA_035530535.1 Bacteroidales bacterium | reverse complement strand
AGTTATTCTGGGTTGTACCTGTCTTACCGCCCATCTGATTGGTAAGCTTGTAGGTTCCCCGGAGCCTCATTCCTGTACCCGTATTGACAACCCCCTGAAGAAGATTGAGCATAAGATATGCATCCTCGTCACTTATCACCTCATCTATGAATGGAGAAAAGGTTGAAATAACATTCCCGTTCCTGTCTTCTATGCGGGTCACATACAGGGGTCTGGTATATACCCCGTTATTTGCAAAGGTACCATAGGCGCCCACCATCTCTTCAAGGCTGAGGTCAGAAGTGCCCAGAAATATTGAAAAGACGGGGTCAATAAAGCTTCTGATGCCCATGCGATGCATAAGGTCAGTCACGGCACCCGGCGAGAACTGTTTCATAAGCCATGCCGAGATATAGTTCTCAGACTGTGCCAGCCCCCATTTCAGTGTGACCATTTTCCCGTGATATTCTTCCGGCCCTGAGCTTCTTGGGGTCCAGGGTACCGTATCTCCGGGCAGATCAAATGAGCGCAGTATATTTTCAACCTCAAAGCAAGGAGAAAGCCCGTCCTGCATGGCAAGGGTATAAAGGAACGGCTTGACGGTAGAGCCTATCTGCTTTTTCTGCTGGGTGACGGCATCATATTGAAAATAACGGAAGTCAGGACCGCCCACATAGGCTTTCACAAAACCGCTATGCGGATCCATGGCCATGAATGAAGACCTTACAAAGAATTTATAGTACCTTATTGAATCAAGGGGCGTCATGATTGTATCACGGTCTCCCTTCCATGAAAAAACCTTCATGGGGATAGGAGTGTTGAAAGCCATGGTGATTGAATCTTCTGAAATGCCAGCCGACTTCAGATTGCGATACCTGTCACTCTGTTTTACAGACATGTCAATGAGCTGCTTGACCTGGGTTGAATTGATGTCGTTTGAGTAGGGAGGATTCCGGTAAGTACTGGCCTTCATGTTGAAGACAGGCTGGAGGTTTTTGGAAAGATGTTCGGTAACGGATGCCTCAGCATAGGTCTGCATCCTTGAGTTAAGGGTGGTATAGATCCTCAGCCCGTCCCTGTAGAGGTTATAGTTGCTGCCATCAGGTTTCTGGTTCTTACGGCACCATCCGTAGAGAGGGTCATTTTTCCACAGCCATACAGCATCATTATACTGATCATCAGAGTAGAACATGCTGCGTTCCGGCTCATATTTTAT
Source organism: Bacteroidales bacterium (assembly GCA_035530535.1). Taxonomy (GTDB): domain Bacteria; phylum Bacteroidota; class Bacteroidia; order Bacteroidales; family VadinHA17; genus SR-FBR-E99. The sequence goes on along the minus strand of DATKUS010000177.1, from coordinate 3,683 downwards.
CATGGTTGTCCGGAGGTACTCCCTGAAATAGGTTGCCAGGCCAGTGCTGTGACTGTCCTGCTGCAGGTCCAGCGTAACAGGTAATTTCTTCACTGAGTCTGCCACAGCCCTGGGGATATAGCCGTAGCGTTCCATCTGCCCTATAACAATGTTCCGCCTGGCAAGGGCTGTTTCATTATTGCGCAGAGGATTGTAGAGGACGGAGTTTTTCAGCATCCCTACCAGCATTGCCGATTGTTCTATATTCAGTGAATCGGGTGTCGTATTGAAATATATCCTTGCTGCGGAATGAATCCCATTTGCATTATATATAAAGTCGAAGACATTAAGATACATGGTTATTATCTCCTCCTTGGTATAGCTTTTCTCGAGCTTCACCGCTGTCTGCCACTCCTTGAATTTTGCAACAAAAAGTTTTACTGTACGTATAATAGCCGGATCGTTTGACAGGTCTCTGGGTAAAAAAAGGTTCTTTGCAAGCTGTTGTGTGATGGTGCTGCCCCCTCCTTTGTCCTGACGAAGAATAATTGACTTTACCAGTACCCTTGCCAGACCGCGGATGTCAATGCCTGAGTGACGGTAGAATCTTATGTCCTCAGTGGCAATAAGAGCATCAATAACGTAAGGCGAGATATCTTCGTAATTAGTCCAGGTACGGTTCTGAATGTAAAACTTGCCAAGCAGAACGTTGTCCTCCGAATAGACTTCTGCAGCAAGGTTGCTGGCGGGGTTTTCAAGCTCCTCGAAAGAGGGCAGAGGACCAAGTTTCTGTGCCGAGATAAGAATGAAGAGAGCGGCCAGGAGAACAATAGGTGCAGAGATTATAACCCAGAACCAGACGATGTGTTTACGGAATTTTTTATCCCTCATATTTTCCTGATAATATGGGGGCTAATTTAGTGAATTCTGCAGAATCTTTTCTAATAATTTTGAAGATCGGGCCCATAATCGCTTACTTTGCCCTGTCTTAAAAAATATCGGATGACAGAAAACCTTGTAATTGTTGAGTCGCCTGCCAAGGCGAAAACCATTGAGAAGTTCCTGGGAAAGGATTTTACTGTTGTTTCAAGTTTCGGCCATATACGCGACCTGTCTAAAAACAACCTGGGCATTGAGATTGATAAGGGATTCAAACCGGTTTATGAGGTGCCTGCTGATAAACAAAAGGTCGTTAATGAATTGCGTAAACTCGCTTCTGATGCGAAGACTGTATGGATAGCCTCCGATGAGGATCGTGAGGGAGAAGCTATAGCATGGCACCTTGTTGCAGTGCTGGGTCTTGATCCGTCAGTCACACGTCGCATTGTCTTTCATGAGATCACCAAAGACGCCATCACTAATGCTGTTAAGTCACCCCGCCAGGTAGACATGAATCTTGTCAATGCCCAGCAGGCACGGAGGGTACTTGACAGGCTGGTAGGCTTTGAAATATCACCCGTTCTCTGGAAGAAGGTGCAGCCTTCACTGTCAGCAGGCAGGGTGCAGTCAGTGGCCGTGCGTCTGCTTGTCGACCGGGAGCGTGAGATCATAAACTTCGTATCTGACTCGGCATTCAGGGTGACGGGGATCTTCCAGGGCACAAATGAAGAGGGCAAAGAGATGATCCTCAAGGCTGAATGTCCTAAAAAATTCGGTACCGAACCGGAAGCGAAAGCCTTTCTTGGATTATGCTCCTCTGCTACCTTTGCCGTTGAGAATATAAGTGTAAAGCCCGGAACAAGATCACCTGCACCGCCGTTCACCACCTCTACACTGCAGCAGGAGGCCTATCGTAAACTGGGCTTCTCCGTGGCTCAGACCATGTCTGTGGCGCAGAAGCTCTACGAGGCCGGGAAGATTACATATATGCGAACTGATTCAACCAATCTCTCAACGCTTGCATTAAGTGCAGCAAGAGAAGTGGTGACGGCTGAATACGGCAGCAAATATTCACGTACCCGCCAGTTCAAGACTCATACAAAAGGAGCTCAGGAGGCTCACGAAGCTATAAGACCGGCATACTTTGACAAAAAAGAGGTTCCCGGCAATAACAATGAGAAAAAGCTGTATGAGCTTATCTGGCGCAGAGCCTTAGCTTCACAGATGGCTGACGCCGAGCTGGAAAAAACAATAATAACGATTGGCATGTCGGACTCAGCGGCAACATTCACCACATCCGGTGAAGTGATCCTTTTTGACGGATTTCTGAGGGTTTATACCGAGTCATATGACAATAATGGTCACGATGATGAAAAGACAATCCTGCCCAGGGTGATGAAGGGTATGCCCCTTGCCGCCGGGAGCATTCTTGCCACACAACGCTTTACCTCGCCGCCACCGCGATATACGGAAGCCAGCCTCGTTAAAAAACTCGAAGAGCTCGGCATAGGAAGACCCTCTACCTATGCTCCTACTATATCAACAATACAGACAAGAGGTTATGTGTCCCGCGAGGACAGGACGGGAGAGAACCGGATAATAACCCTGATTACACTGGCAAAAGGAAAAATCGTACGGTCGGAGAAAACAGAGATAACAGGCAGGGAGAAGTCAAAACTCTTCCCTAAAGATATCGGAATGATAGTCAATGACTTCCTGATAAACAATTTCCCTGACATCCTGGATTACAATTTCACTGCCGGTGTTGAAAAACAGTTCGATGAGATAGCTTCAGGTGAAATTGTGTGGGAAAAAATGATCTCAGGCTTCTATGGTCCGTTCCATAAAGCCGTTGACGCATCCCTGGAAAACAGGGAGAGGATGACCGGAGCACGTCAGCTCGGCAATGATCCTGCAACAGGGCTGCCGGTGATGGCAAAAATGAGCAAATACGGTCCTGTAGTACAACTGGGCGAAGCCTCGCCCGACAAAAAACCGCGCTTTGCCAACCTCAGGCGTGATCAGCTGATGGAGACCATAACACTTGATGAAGCCCTCACCCTGTTTGAACTCCCAAGACCTGTCGGCACCTTTGAAGAGAACGAGATGATAGTGGGAATAGGAAAATTCGGTCCTTACGTTAAACATAATGCTAAGTTTTACTCCCTGAAGAAAGGAGTTGATGATCCTTATACAATCACTGAGGCAAGGGCTATTGAACTCATCACTGAAAAGAGAGAGGGAGAGAAAAAGAAAGTCATCAGCGATTTTGACGATATTCAGGTGTTGAATGGCCGCTATGGCCCGTATATTACCAGTGATAAGAACAATTACAGGATACCAAAAGGTACTGATCCTCAAAAGCTTACTAAAGAAAAGTGTCTGGCAATTATCGTAAAGAACGGCTCCAAAAAGCCCGTGAAAGGAACCAGAAAGAAGTGACAAACTGAAGATATGATTGACCTGAACCAGTATTTTGATCCCGTATGCCTTGACAGGCCTGAGATAGCACACATCAGGGGAGCGGCAGGGTTTTCACATAATATATATGTGAATACGGGTAATGAGCCTATCGGTGATATTTCCGGTTTCACGGCTGCATTTATAGGTGTGCCCGATGACCGCGCATCAATGAACACCGGAGCGGCTCATGCTCCTGATACTATCAGGAAGAATCTTTACTCCTTCTCACGTCTTCCCGGTAAGATGAAGATAGCTGACCTTGGCAACCTGAGGCCCGGAACAGCTTTTGAAGACACTCTTGCCGGACTGCGCGATGTGCTGTCTCTGCTGCTTGACCATGAGATCGTGCCAATAATCCTCGG
>DATKUS010000176.1:0-5682 GCA_035530535.1 Bacteroidales bacterium | reverse complement strand
ATCGCTGTTTTTGACGATTTCTGACCTAATTAGAGACAGTTTTAGACAATACATGGAGAACATTTCTCAGAGATCGCTTAATCTGGTTTAAATGAAGCCTTTTGTAAATATCCGACTTGGGTTATTAGACAGACTCCCGTTGTAGCCAATGCCAGCACAAATCCAATGCAAGAAATAATTGCAATTAGGTAAATTATTATTTACCTTTGTAGCGTAATAATGATTGAGATCAGCACATGAAATGTTCTGAACTATATAAGATCCTGACAAAAGATGGTTGGTACCCAGTTTCCCAGAAAGGATCGCATGTGAAACTTAAGCACAATAAGAAACCAGGTATAATCATATTCCCAAACCATGGGAGTCAGGAGGTTGGTAAAGGACTAGAGAGAAAAATCCTCAAAGATGCTGGGTTAAAGTTGGAGAATTAAAAAATGGTGGCAGTGATGAAAACAACAAACAAGAAGATCAAAATGACAGTTGAAAAGACTGATACAGGCTTTTCAGCCTTCGCTGAAGACTATCCCATTTATACTACTAGCAGAACAATTCCTGAATTGATAGATAATGCACTTGAGGCTGCAAATCTTTGCTTTGAAGAAGACAAGATTAAGATCACACAGGAGAATCTTAAATTTGAAATTGACTTTAAACAGTTCTTTCAGTACTACAAGGTTATAAACGCTAAATTTCTTGCCAATAAGATAGGCATGAATCCAACCTTACTTTCTCAGTATGTGCAGGGCCGTAAAAAACCTTCTGATGCCCAAACGGAGAAGATACTTCTTGGAATTCATCAAATTGGACAAGAACTTTCAGAGATAAACTTAATACATAGACCTTAGTAAAAAACACTGGCTACAACAGGTCGGTGCTATGCAATTGCCTGCGGCTGGTTTTTGCACGCTGATAAATGAACCAGCACCTCAAAAACCAGTCGGTGGCTTATCGGCCCGTTCTGGCGGCTAGCACCGCCCCAGCAAAACCAGCCGCCTGGCTTGCCCCGCTGACGCGGGGCGCTCGCGCTTGGTGTCATGGTTTTTGCTTTTGTTCCTTCTCCCAAGACAGATTTGTGTCTGTTTATCACGCAACCGCGCCAGTTTGTAAATGCAAGTACAATTCATTCTTTCCTGATAACGCCTCTGGGTTTTCTCAGGAACTCAAAAATGCAGTCGCCTGTTCTCACAAAAGAAGGAAACAGCATAAAAAAATTTGGATATTTAGTTTAATCACTTTAATTTTGATATGCTGCATTACTAAAATTGTTATATGTCATTGTCAAAGTACATCGCGAGATTACAGCGGATGGACTATCTGATCGCGTTGAAGGCAACGGGTCCGCCTGATGATTTTGCCTGCAAACTGCAATTGAGCAGAAGCACTCTTTTTGAAACTCTCCAGGAAATGAAGAGTATGGGAGTTGATATCAGGTATTCCAACACCAGGGAATCGTACTATTATGCTGACGAAAGGAGGATTATTATAAGAATTGAGAGGATTAACGAAAAGCGGTGAAAGAGCTCGCCCCGGATAGGCGATAGAAGTATTTGCATCGGGAACAATGAATATATAGCTTGAAAACCAAAGAGATAATGTCATAAAACTGCTCAAAAAATGAAAATATTGGAAAGCTATTTCTCAATAAAAAGGTGGAAGCTTTTCTCAGGAATTATCCTTGCAAACCTTCTGCTTTTATGGTTATCGCAGACACTGATAAATGAGACTGTCTTTTTCAACACCTACAGTGACCAGCTCACTTATGAGAGATCTATGGAACTCTTTGCCAGGATGAAATCTTTTTCCTGGACCGCCTATCTTTTCACTCCTCTTCTTCTGCTGATTAAATTTTCTGTACTGACCCTGGTCATATACATAGGTGTTTTTTTCAGTGACATGCAGAAAGAGATCACATTGGACAAAGTCTTCACGGTTGTAATAGCCTCGGAGGTTATAATCCTGTTTGCTTCAGCAGCTAAACTATTATGGTTTTCGTTTTTTGCCGGTAATTATACCCTTGATGAAATGGGTTTCTTTTATCCCCTGTCTCTGATAAATCTTTTCAATCAGTCTGAAGTTGATGCATACTGGGTTTATCCACTTCAACTGGTAAATATTTTTCAGCTTGTGTATATCCTGATGCTTGCCGCAGGACTTTCTAAAATAAGTGCTGCAAGGCGCGAAGTGACGGACAGGATTATCCTTTCGACATATTTCCCTGCAATTGCCTTATGGATTGTCCTTATAATGTTTATTACAATAAATGCATCCGCATGAAAAAGCTTGTAGCCAGGCTGATCATAGCCACAGTTGTTGTGGTCGTGCTTCTGTTGATGGCAGGGACAGTAGCAAGAGCAAGAAAGGTTAACGAAACTGCAGAAAGGGTAAGAACTCTGCCGGATTTCACTTTTCCCACAGTTGAAGGAGGTCTTTTCAGCTCTACGGAAATAACAAAAGGGCCACTTCTTATCACATATTTTCATCCTGAGTGTGAGCATTGCCAGTACGAGATTTCATCTCTTTTTGAAAGCGACCTCCTTGACGGAAATCTCAAAGTAGTGCTTGTAAGTTATGCCTGTCGTACCCGGATTAAAGAATTTATGCAACAGTTCAATACTGAGCGTGACACATTGCTTTGGGTGCTCTCTGATACCTCCCTGGCCTTCAGAGAGATCTTCGGCACTGAGATTATACCTTCGAACTTTATATATGATAAAAATCTCGAGCTGGTCAAAGTGCTGAAGGGAGAGATCAGGACAGAAACAATCCTTAAATATCTCAGAAGTGACCACTAACCTTAAAAGGATAAAGGAAGTTTCCCTCCTTCAGCATGATTCAACCGACTGCGGTGCGGCTTGTCTTGCTTCGGTTATAAGATATTTCGGCGGGGAATCGGGCATTGAAAAGATACGCAAGCTGAGTGGCACCTCCCAGGCGGGGACATCAATGCTGGGTCTTTACCAGGCCGCCTTGGAGTGCGGGATGGAGGCGACAGGGTACGAGGCAACAATAAATGACATCATTGCCTTTGAAGGCATTCTTATTTTACATGTGACACCGGAAAGGGGATATGAGCACTATATGGTCGCATATGGTTATGCAGATGACAGGTTCACCGTCTGGGATCCTGCTTCAGGCCTGACATTTAAATCAGCATCGGAGATTGAGAGAATATGGGTTAGCCACAAGTGTCTTGCCGTTTCCCCGGGCAAAGGATTCAGGTATCAGAGTGCAGAAAAGAAAGAAAAGCGGATATGGCTTATTGAAACAATAAAACCTGATAAGGAGCTCCTTCTGATTAGCGTTTTTATTGGCATCCTGATTTCAGTATTGGGGATTGTGATGGCAGTATTCACTCAGAAGCTTATTGACAGGATACTTCCATCAGGAGAGGTCAGGATACTGGTAGTCTCTTCAGTGCTGGTCCTTTTACTACTTGGTTTCAGGGTTATACTGTCAGCAATCAGGCAGTATATGCTGTTATTCCAGGGGAAATCATACAATATAAGAATTGTCGACAGCTTCTACGGTTTATTGCTTGATCTTCCCAAACCGTTCTTCGACACCAGGAAAACCGGAGACATGGTAGCCAGGCTGAATGATACGATGCGCATACAGCGGGTGATATCAGATATTGCCAGTACTTATATTATTGATATCCTGATCCTGATTATAACCTTCGGTATGGTTTTCTGGTATTCTGTAATGGCCGGATTAATTTCATTATTGGTCCTGCCATTATTCTTTCTGCTGGTTTATCGGTGGAATAAAAGGATCATCACGTCGCAGCATGATGTTATGGCCGGGTATGCATTAAACGAGGCGAATTTCATTAACACACTCAGAGGCATTACTGAGATAAAAAGCATGAACTGGCAAAAAATTTACTCTGCCAGGAACAAATCGATCTTTACTATTTTTCAGGAGCGGGTTTTTTCGCTTGGTAAAATCAAGATAAAGCTGGGGATGATTACAGGTCTGGCCGGGACATTTTATCTTATCGGATTACTGGTTTATACTTCCCTCCAGGTTATCGGTGCGAAAATGACACAGGGAGAGCTGATGGCAATCTTGTCACTGAGTTCCACACTGCTTCCGTCTGTGATGAACCTGGCATTGGTGTCGATTCCTCTGAGTGAAGCCAGGGTGGCCATCGAAAGGATGTTTGAATTTACAAGGTTAAAACCAGAGGCAGAGGAAGCAGTACTTACTGATGACAGTTTAGAGGTACGAATGGTTACCCTTAATAATATCTCATTTCGTTTTCCAGGGCAAAAAATGTTTCTGTCAGATATCAGTCTTAATATTGAGAAAGGGAAGATGGTTGCTCTTGTAGGTGAGTCAGGATCCGGCAAGAGCACACTGGTAAATATTCTGATGCGCTTCTATCTTCCCGAATCAGGCCGCATTACGGTCAATAATTCTCTTGACAGCAGTCTGGTGTCCCATGAACGGTGGCGCGAGGCTGTTGGACTGATACCTCAGGATGTCCACTTATTCAACGGCACATTACTTGAAAATATAATACCGGAGCCTGATGAGGAGAAGGTCAGCAGGCTTATCAGAATGACTAAAGACTACGGTTTGGAACCGTTTGTGAACAGCTTGCCTTTAGGCTTTGCGACAATGACTGGAGAGGATGGAGTGAAATTGTCGGGAGGTCAGAAGCAGATCGTTGCATTTTTGAGGGCATTGGTACATGAACCCGAAATTCTGCTTATCGACGAGGGTACATCAGGGATGGACAGGGATACGGAATTGCTGATCATTAACCTTTTAACAGGTATTAAAGAGAGTGTCGGAATACTGCTTGTGACTCATCGCATAAACCTGATTAAACGGCTTTGCGACACGATTTATATTCTTGATGATAGAACGATTACTGCTTCCGGAAATCACGAGGACCTAATTTCGGGGAATAATATTTACAGTCGTTTCTGGAGTGAATTCAAATAAACATTCAGTCAGAAAGGGAAAAACATAATACTGAAGAAAATAAATATTCTGGTCATGGTTTTGCTGGCGATGGCGACGGCATATCTTCTGTACAGACTTTGGACGGAAGCGGAGTGGAATAAGCTCGAGCATTTATTATTAGTAATCATCCTGGGAGTTGGTATGGTAAACTCAGAAATAATGATGAGGCGAAAAAAGAGGGACAAATTTTCATAGATGATTCGGCGTTAACCATTGTTGATCTGAAAGTGATCAATGTAGAAAATGAAAGCAAAAGACAGAATTGCTGGAAGAATAAGGCTTAACTCGGGGATCGTGTTCTGGGGAACCTTGATGACCGTCAGTATAATTCTTCTCATTTACAGCTTAATCCTTATTATTAATAGGGAGACTCCCTTATTTACAAAGGGTCATATTGCAGAAGAGTGCGTTGTCATCTCTTCCTTAATCAATATAGTCATAGGAATTAACTATTTTTTGCATAACAAAATGGATCTCCTGAGTAAACAGGAGGAGACAAAACCCAGGAGAAGAAAAAGACGGACTGATTAAAAAGCAGGACCTTATCTATTCAATTTCTTAAAAGACCGGTTCATTTTGTCAAATTCTCTTGAAAAATTTTCAATCAGTCCGGTATTATCGGACTGCCCTGTTTTTATTTTGATAGTGCAGGCAACCAAACCTTGCTTGCAGGCCGATACCGAAAAGCCTGAAAAGAGTAGGTAACAG
>DATKUS010000175.1:0-15901 GCA_035530535.1 Bacteroidales bacterium | reverse complement strand
AAACAAGGTACAGAGGACTTCCAAACCATAAGGCATGGGCTTGCTGTCGGGCTCTGGCAATAAATCTGGTCAGAATAAAGAATTACATCGAAACAATACATCAAAGAACGTATAATGACTCTCTTGCACTAATCAGAGAAGTTTTTTCTTCCATCAAAAATGAAATCTATCAAACTCTGTATTTGCAAAAAAGGCATTTTGACTTAATCTTATGTAAATAACAAAAACTATATATTTTTAAAAAAAATCACTTTTTAGAGTGGACTCAACTTTTCAACTTTTCAACTATTTATATTACCTTTGCCGGATAATAATTTAATACCGGTAGCCATGGCAGAAAAGACGAGATATTCGGATGAGGAGCTGGAGGAATTCAGGCAGATCATTTTAGGCAAGCTTGACAAAGCCAGGAAAGACTACGACGTGCTCAAGGCAAGCATCACCCACGAGGATAATAATGATATTATGGATACCTCTCCCACATTCAAGGTGCTGGAAGAGGGTGCAACCACTCTGTCAAAGGAGGAGGCCGGCAGGCTGGCACAACGGCAACTGAAATTCATTCAGCATCTGCAGGCAGCGCTGGTGCGTATCGAGAACAAGACCTACGGTGTTTGCCGTGAGACCGGACAGCTCATCAGTAAGGAACGTCTCCGCGCAGTCCCCCATGCTACCCTTAGCATGGAAGCAAAACTTAAACAGAAGTGAATAGTTAACAGTGAATAGTTAACAGTGAATAGTTAACAGTTGGAGACACTTTATAGACTATTAACTATTAGTTTTTCACTTTTCACTAGTTCGATCTTGCCAGTCTGAACACAATATTCCAGAGGCCTTTAAAGAAGTACCTGAAATCCGTCATTGTATGATGGCGGTCCCATGCGTCAAGGTATTTTATCTCTGAATGTTGTATCTCCATGAGGTCCGTGGGCATGTCTGCATAGAAGGGTGGGATGAGTCCGGGCTTGTAGTTTATGCGTCTCTTCTTCAGCTCCTCGCTGTAAAGGTTGAAGTAATGCGGTGAGAGGGGCCTGACGCCCACGATTTTCATGTCGCCGGCAAAAAGGTTGACTATCATAGGCAGTTCGTCAAGCCATATCCTCCGGCATATCTGTCCCCATGTGGTGATGCGGAAGTCGTGCTTCATCTTGCCGCCGTCCTGCAGGTCGTGCAGGTCATATACATAATCCTGGATGAACTCCGAATAAGGGTGCATTGTACGCAGCTTGAAGACGGTAAATGTCTCTCCTTTGTACCCTATGCGCGGCAGGGCAATGATCATGCCGTACCCGCTGCCGTTGACCGGCAGAGGCTCCGATCTGCGTTCAGCCTTGATAAGCAGCATGTTACCTGCAAACTTCTCCTGGCGGATGATAAAGCCGGCGCGACACAGGCGGCCCAGGGCTTCGGCGCGCGAGAGTGGCGGATTGGCATCGCGGGTGAAGAACTGCCACAGTCCTCGGCTGATACGCAGTCGCGGGATGACCCTCTTGAGAAGGAAATCTACAGGCGCAACAGCATAATAGATCACCGGGGTCATCTTCTTCCTTAGACGCCGTGCACGCTGCTCCATCGTCTCAACACAGCATATAAATATGCCATCACCGGTGAGCCTCACATTCACGGCATCAATGAAGCTGTCAAGCCCTTTTATGGCATTCATGGACCTCAGGTTGATGATGCATGAGTAATCGCCTTGCGCAAGATTCTGAATATTGAACAGATCAGCTGTTGACACCACTGAAAGTCGGGAGCTCTGTGCAGGACTCACCATCGCCGCCAGCGCTGAAGCCCGTTCAGGAGTGGATCCCTGTGTCAGCCTTGCAACAAGGGCGGGATCAGGGTCATACTCATTGCCGTTCCTGGGGTGCGACCGTGCTACCAGCTCGCGTTCCGAGGGCCTGACAGTGTCAGGTACCTGCTGGGCGGCCTTGCGGAATGATATCCAGAGAGAACCTGCCGCCAGCTCGAGAAAAGTAGCAGTCAAGGCAGTGCCGAAGACCACAGTCCTTGAAAAGCCAAGATCGCGGAAAGCATACATAAACATGGCCGCGATGCTTGTGGCAATGATATTGGAGGTGATCACATGGTACAGGAGTGTTCTCAGGTTGACGATCTGTCCGCTGCCGATCTTCCCGCTGAGGAGAGAGACGATAACCCAGAAAAGGGCAAGGACAATGAAGAAGGGGGCATGCGACGGAACATATGTTTTCATCCCCGCCGGCTTAAGCCAGGTCATCAGGATGAATGATAACGCCAGAATGAGGATGTCTGCCGAGACGGTATAAACCCGAAAGCGTCTGTTATTCATTTCCCCGCATTTCTGTTGCAAGATAGCAAAAATTTGTGCTAACACTTATCTTTGCACAAATGCCGTGCCGATGAGATCATACCGTCTTTTGCCTGTCACAGTTACATTTTTTCTGTCGGTTCTATTACTGCCTTCTCAGGCACAGCAAGTTCCGGAACCTGTAACAAACGTCCCCCTCTATGCATTTATCGATGAACTGGCTGTTGACGGAATCATTGATCTTAACGGCGCCGTGAAGCCTTACGGCAGGAAGATAATTTTGGCTTTCCTGGAGGAGGCCTCGGAGGCAAAAGACAATCTCACTATCCGGCAGCAGAAAGAACTCATTTTTTACCTGGCTGATTTTGGCGAAAAGACGAAGGAAGGCAAAATGCGTCTTGTATATAATCCTGCCACAGCGCAGTATCACGATTCATTATTCAGCTTAACCGTCTCGCCGTTGCTGGGGATGAGATACGGCACTGACGGAGCGGTGACGTGGGAAAACGGTGCGAAGGTTTATGGAGGCTATGGAAGCTGGGGATTCTTCGCAGCACTACAGGACAACCACCAGGATCCCCTCATGGGTAAGCCGGAATACCTCACCCGTGAACGTGGGGGACATATAAAGAACGGAACGGACTTTTCCGAGATGACAGCCGGGATCAGCTATGCCTGGAAATGGGGTGACATATCCTTTGTAAAGGATGCCCCGGTGTGGGGAAGCGGGTATGCAGGCACAAATATCCTGTCAGGACGCGCACCGTCATTCATCCAGGTAAGGCTGCATGTCAAACCGGTAAAATGGCTGGAGATGACATGGCTCCACGGGTGGCTCAACTCCATGGTTGTAGACTCCACACGTTCATTCTGGGTGACCAATGCCTACGGCACTGATTACCGCGAGGTGTACCGGCGTAAATATATTGCCGCCAACCTTGTCACCATTACGCCTTTTGACCGTTTGCACATCTCCGCCGGCAATAGTGTGGTCTATGCTGATGCCCGGCTGATGCCCAATTACCTCATGCCATTCTACTTTTACAAGTCGGTTGATCATGCCGTGAACTCAGGCATTGATAACAGCAACTCGCAGATGTTCCTGGATATAAGCTCTTACAACATACGGCACCTTCACCTCTACGGTACGCTGTTTATTGATGAGCTCTCCACGAGCAGGTTCGGCACCTCCGACTATAACTTCTTCTCGTGGAAGGGAGGCTTCAGGGCGGGCAACTTTTCGTTCCTGCCCAACCTGTGGATGACGGCAGAGTGCACCTTCACCTACCCGCTCACCTTTCAGCATAATGTACCTGTTCTCACTTTTGAGAACCAGGGATACAACCTCGGGCATTACCTGAGAGACAACTCCCGTAGTTTTTATTTTGCCCTTGATTACAAGCCTGTCAGGGCCATGAACATTCGATTGTGGCATGAGTGGGCTGAGCGGGGGACTGATTATCAGAGCATTGGAGGGCCAAGGGTAGGATTGTCCTATATTAATCCTGTTGAATGGAAAAGCGTCACCACCGGCTTTGAGGTAAATTATATGATCACCGGAGGGGTCTCGGTGAATGTTGCTCTTATAAAGAGTAATGTAGATGGAGAGGAAGGCTGGATAGCCCCGGGTCTTTACGGCAGCCACACATCTTTCTCCGGGACCGTTGTTTGGGGATTTTAAAAAAATTTATGTTTCCCCTCTGAGTCAGAAGGGGTCTCCGTCCGCCAATTGGCGGACGGGAGGGGGTGGTCTGTCCGGTAAGAACCACCTCCCTCCCGCTGTGCGGGAGTACTCCTCCTTGTCAAGGAGGAGAAATGAGGGCTACACTCTAGCCACTTTTTACTACTTTTGCGGAGCAATATGAGAACCTGATGGAAGAATTGACTCCCTCACCCGAAAAGACAGAGATACCGGTCAGGAAAAAGCCTGAAAGTCACTGGTATGCCGTCTATACCCACTCACGTGCCGAGAAACGGGTCAATGACCGCCTCATCGAGGCAGGCATAGAGACATTCCTGCCGATGCAGAAGACCCTGCGCCAGTGGTCCGACCGTAAGAAACTGGTGGAAAAGCCATTGATAAGTTCATATATTTTTGTAAAAGTGGTGCCCAAACATTTCCTGGCAGTCAGGAAGACTGAAGGGGTGGTGAAACTCATCACCCTTGACAGTAAGCCTGTTGTCATCCCCGAGGACCAGATGAAGAACCTGCGCATACTGTGCAGCAGCGATGCTGATGTCATGGTGAGCGACAAGGTCTATCTCAAGGGCGACATGGTGGAGGTTATCTACGGTTCCCTCACCGGCCTCAGGGGCGAACTGATACGCGTGGGACGGAAGCACAAGGTGATTATCCGCATCCTCGAACCCGGAATGAACCTTACCGTTGACATTACGACCGTCGCCATACGTAAACTCGAAAAAAAGTAGGATATTTAGACCTCTTTAGCTCCGGTATAAAATAAACAGACAATATGAAGAAATTTATCCCTTTTCTTGCCCTCATCCTCCTGCTTGCCTCCTGCTCCACGCAGAAGGAGCTCTCCTACCTGAATAATCTTGACGAGACCGGCGGCGAAAGCTATTTCCCGATGGAGATCCCTGACTACAGGGTACAGCCGCGTGACATACTCTATGTGACTGTCAAGGCGCAGACGCCCGATGGAGCCCTCGCTGAAATGCTCAATGACCGTACCATTGGAGGAGGCACTTATATGCAGGGCGAAGCGTCACAGTACATAATGGGTTACAGCATCGACCCCGAAGGCCGGGTGACCATTCCTCTCCTCGGCAAGGTGCCAGTGGCAGGACTGACAATATATGAAATACGCGATCTATTCCAGTCGAAAGTCGACTCTCTCTACCGCCATGCTTATGTCGAAGTGCGTCTCCTCAGTTTTAAATATACCGTGTTGGGTGAGGTGCGCACACCGGGCAGCTATATAAACTACAATGATCAGCTGACGGTGCTCGAGGCTATCGGCCGCGCCGGCGGCATAGCCGAAACAGGCACCAAGGAAAAAATCCTGGTGATACGCCCCGAGGGAGACAAAACGCAGACATATAACATTAACCTGCAGGACAAGAGCCTGCTCTCATCACCGGCCTACTTCCTCTCACCCAATGATGTTGTGATTGTGCAGCCCAACCCGAAGAAGGTCTTCAACGTGAACCTTCCCACCTTCGCATTCATCATTTCCACCGTTACAGGCACCATCAGCACCACCCTGCTGCTGATAAACTACTTTAAATAATAACCGGAGCGTCTGATGGAAAACGGGGAACAGAATTATTACATGCCTGAGAGCGAGAGCATCGACTTCCGTCGTTATTTTTCACTTTTCCTGAGTAACTGGTACTGGTTTGCAGGGGCGCTTTTCATTGCACTTACCTTTGCATACGGCGTGAACCGCTATGGCAGCGAGGTGTTCACGGTGCAGAGCACCATACTGATCAGGGATGAACAGTACGGAGGCGGTTATTCGGAGATGGATAAGATCATCCCCGGCGGTGACATCTTCCGCTCGCAGCAGAACCTGAAGAATGAGATAGGCATCCTGAAGTCGTTCGATCTCAACCATAAGGTGATGTACAACCTGCCTGAGTTCCACGTGGTCTATGTGGGGGTAGGACGCAGGGGCATTGCCGAAACACTTATGTACAAGAACTCTCCCTTCGTGGCACGGTTTGACAGTATCTGGAAGCAGCCGGCAGGCGTGAGGATTGACGTGAAGGTCCGTTCAGCCGAGAAATACCTTCTCACCATCGAAGGGTATGATTATGAGCAGGAGCATGCTTTCGGGGAGCAGTTCAGGAAGTTCGGTTTCGACTTTGCGCTTGTACCGCGCAATCCCGGGCGCCAGGTATATGCCGAGGGAGAATCCAATAAGTATTATTTCTGGTTTTCGACACCGGCGAATCTAGCCAACCAGTATCGTTCCAAGCTGAGTGTCAGTCCTATAGAAGAGGATGCCACCCTTGTCACCCTGAGTGTCAGCGGTGCCTCAGGGGAGCAGGAGGCAGACTACCTCAATGCATTGATGGAGGAGTATATACAGCAGGGGCTCGACTGGAAGGGAGAGGCGGCTGACAGTACCATTAAGTTCATTGACAGGCAGCTGGGATTCACAAAAGACTCACTCACGGGCGCAGAGCGGAATATGGAGAAATTCCGCCTTGACAACCAGTTTGTTGACCTGACCACCGAGGGCACCCTGGTGCTGCAGCGTCTGGAGCGTTATGAGAATGAGAAAAATACGCTCAACCTGCAGCTGCAGTACTATGAGTACCTGAATGAATATCTCATCTCGCGCAATGAGAGCGGCAGCATCGTCTCTCCCAGCGTTATGGGCGTTGTTGACCCTGTGCTGCTGAGGCTCGTGGAAGAACTGTCGCAGCTGCAGCTGCAGCAGAAGCAGGTGAGTTTTGTCCTTCGTGATGAGCTGCCGGCAGTGAATCTTATTGCCAGCAAAATTGAAGAAGCCCGCGGGGCGCTACTTGAGAACGTGACTAACAGTCGCAACCAGCTGCAGATTTCCATGGATGATGTCAACTCGCGCATAGTGGCTGTGGAACGTCAGCTGAACAGGCTTCCCGGCACTGAGAGGAAGCTGATAAATATACAGCGTAACTTCGACCTTAACAACACTGTCTATAATTTCCTCCTTGAGAAGAGGGCTGAGGCGGGTATAGCAATGGCCTCCAAGGTATCTGACAACCGTATCATAGACAAGGCAGAGCCTTACAATGCCGGGCAGATAAAGCCTAAGACCCGGCAGAACTATATGCTGGCGCTGATACTTGGATTTCTTATTCCTGCCGGCGCCATCATTATCATCGACCTGTTGAATAACAAGGTGATAGATAAGAAGGATATAGAAAGGGTTACCAAAGTTCCCATCATGGGATTCATAAGCCACAGCAGCTACGGCACCGAGATACCTGTCATTGAGAAGCCTGGCAGCACGCTGGCAGAGAGTTTCCGCAGCATACGCACCTCGCTCAAATACTTCACCCCCGGGGGTGAGTCCATGGTGATAGCCATCAGCTCCGTCGTCAGCGGCGAGGGCAAGACCTTTGTGGCGGTCAACCTGGCAGCCATATTATCGCTCCTTGGCAAGAAGACGCTGCTGGTGGGACTCGACCTGCGCAAACCGCGCATACATAAGATACTGAGTGTGCCCAACAGCACCGGCATGAGCACCTTACTCAGCGGGAATGAAAAGTATGATGACATCATCCACAAGACCTCCATTGACAATCTCTGGTATGCATCCTCAGGGCCCATACCGCCTAACCCTGCGGAGCTCATTGAGCGCAAGGCCATGACCGACTTCATTACTAAAGCGAAGAAGCAGTTTGACTATATCATCTTTGACACGCCGCCTGTGGCCATCGTCACCGATGCCATCCTGCTGGCGCATCACAGTGACATGACGCTCTTCGTGGTGAGACAGCGTTACTCGTCGAAGAACACCCTTAATCTCATCGAAGAGATATACAGGAACAAGGAGATCAGGAATCCGGGCATTATTGTCAATGACATCTCCATGACAGGTTATTACGGCTATGGACTGAGGTACGGCTACACTATGGGTTATGCTTACGGCTACAACTACGGTTACAAGTACTACGGACACACTTCGTACGGCAGGAAAAGCAAGGATGAGGCGGGAGCGTATTATACAGAAGACTGACTTAGAGAGGGAGCGACAAGGAGACAAAGCGATAGGGCGAAAATAATTAAAGCAGTCAATGATGGATAAAATCAGGACGCATAAAGACTTAAAGGTCTATCAGCTTTCTTTTGAATCCGGAATGATGATTTTCAATCTTTCAAAAGCATTTCCCAAGGAGGAGATGTACTCACTTACGGATCAGATAAGAAGATCATCAAGATCAGTATCAGGCAATCTTGCAGAGGCATTTCGAAAACGAAGGTATCCTAAATCATTTGTTTCCAAATTATCTGATGCAGAAGGGGAGGCAGCAGAAACTCAGGTATGGCTTGATTATGCATTGGAGTGCGGCTACATTGAAGCTGAAACGCGAACAGAATTATTTGATAAGTATGATCATATTATTTCAATGCTCGTGAATATGAGCAACAAACCAGAAAATTGGTCAATATAACCTTTCGCCCCCTCGCTCCATCTCCAAGTCGCCCACTCAAATACTTATCAAAAAATACCAGCCTGCAAGAATGAACGGATACTATAAAAAGAAGATACTTAAGCTTTCTCAGAATGCTGTTGACGTTACAACTCCCGCTGATTCCCTAACTGAGCTGACAGGCCGCCCCTCTCTTGCTATCCTGGTTGATCAGCGCGGATGGGCATATCATGAACAGGCAGTTCTTAAAGCGCGGGGCATAGAAAAGGAATGGGATGTGGAATACTTCTTTCTTGGTGACAAACCGGTTATTGATCCTGCAAAATTTGACATCCTTTATAATTTCAATCACACCCCCTCGGATTATGACGAACTCTTTCACGGCAGGCTGATAAAAGGGTTGTACAGTCATTATCACCACACCGCAAACATCCCCTGGCAGTATGTTTACCGTATGGTAAAGCATGCCGCGGTTCTGGTGGTTGCCAACAGGCCGCAGATGGAGGAGATAAAGCCGTTTTTCCGCAACACCGTGGAGCTGCCCGACGGTGTTGACCTGAATACTTTTTATATGGAAGAGCAGCGTACCGGAGATGACATCATTGCAGGGTGGAGCGGCAATCCCGACAGGAGGCTGGCGCGAAAGAGAGTTAAACGTTTTTATGAGGTGGTTCAGCCGGCATGTGCAGAGGCAGGTGTGGAGCTAAAGATGGCCAGGGAGATGAGCAGGGACGATCTGCGGAGAATGTACAATGAGACCGATGTTGTGCTGATAGCCACGCGCACCGAGGGTAATCCGCTCTGTTTCTTTGAGGCGGGGGCATGCGGACGTACGGTCATTGCCACAGCCGTGGGCGTCATACCGCAGATGGTGACAGATGGAGTGGAAGGCTTCCTGATTGATCCGTCACTGCCGGATAAGGAAACTATAAATGCATTTGCAGAGAAGCTGAAATGGTGCAAGCAACATCCTTACACTGTCAGGGAGATGGGAATGAAACTGCGGGAGAAAATCCTCAGGGAGCGCTGTTATAGTGTCGCAAATGAACGCCTTGCCATACTTGCAAAATCTGTTTTATGGCATGCACATGATAAAGGACTGATTATTTGAGTCTTATTTCGTGGAAAATACATATTTTTGCATTCGTCTGAAATACTTATCTGGCAGGGTTATCCCCGGGAAGAGGGATAATAAGGTATAATGGGGTTAGGGGTGAAAATAATCTGGCGTTTCCGGATTCTGGATCCGTATAATGTCAGACAGTTTAATCGAGTGAATAACAGACTGTTGGCAACATTTCAATATGTGACTGACCAACCGGAGGTTTATATGGTTATAAATTATAAACTTACAGTTTAATATGTGCAAGAGAATGACAAACAAGCTTCTGGCTTTAGTTGTTGCAATGGTACTTGTTACTGATGCCGTGGCCCAGATTGATCCTGTTCTTATTCAAAAGGCCAAATCTGCAGGGCTGACGCAGGAGCAGATAGATGCAGCCATTTCAGGGCAGAAGGCAGCTGCCGTTGGTACCCGTCCTGTAGGTGAAGTAACCCTTCCCGTGGTTGAAGAAACAGGCAGGACCGTCCGGGAAATTGTTACACCCCGTGACTCTGTCGTTTCGCGGGAGTACACTCTTTTCGGCAGTGAGATATTTTCCTCGCGGAATCTGACCTTCGCGCCGGACTATAATATGGCAACTCCTTCAGATTATGTCCTTGGTCCGGGTGATGAGGTGGTCATTGACGTATGGGGCGCCTCAGAGCTGAATGTGAGGTCAAAGATATCTCCTGAAGGGAGCATAACGCTCTCCGGCGTTGGGCCTGTCTACCTTAGCGGCCTTACTGTTAATGAAGCGGAAGAAATGGTTAAAACGAGACTCAATAAAGTCATGGGCGGTATAGGTTCGCGGACATCGGTGCGTGTTACTCTCGGCCAGATAAGAAGCATAAAGGTAAACCTGGCAGGTGAAGTGAGTCTTCCCGGAACATATACCCTGCCATCACTGGCAACGCTGTTCAATGCACTTTATTCTGCAGGCGGAGTCAATAGTATAGGTTCATTGAGGGATATTAAAGTATACAGGAAAAGCAAAGAGGTAACCTCTCTTGATGTCTATGATTTTCTGATAAATGGAAAATATGAGAGCAACCTGAGGCTTGAAGATAATGATATGGTAATTGTTAAACCTTACAGTTCACATGTCACGGCCACCGGTCGGATTAAGAGACCAAGGATCTATGAGATGAAACCCGAAGAGACCCTCTCTGACCTGGTCAGGTACGCCGGGGGCTTTACCGGCGATGCCTATACTGAAAACCTGCAGGTCAAGAGGAAATCAGGACGCATGCAGGAGATATTCACCGTCGGTAAAGAGGACATGGCCTCTTTCAGGCTTGCCGACGGCGATACGGTTTCTGTCGATACTATCATCAATGAATACGCCAACAGGTTGCAGATAACAGGCGCCGTGTGGCGACCGGGGGAATACCAGTTATATTCGGAAACAGACAGTCTCTCCAAGCTTATTGCGAAGGCCGAAGGACTGAAGGGCAATGAGTTCGCAACAAGGGGACAGATAACCCGCCGGAAGAGTAATTACACCTATGAGGTCATTCCCTTTGATGTAAGGGCTATCGCCGGCGGAAGTACCGATATTCTCCTACACAGTGATGATGAGGTATTTATCCCGACAATTTTTGACATGCGCGAGGAATATTATGTCATCGTAAAGGGAGAGATAAACAAGCCTGACACACTTCCTTTCCGTGATGCGATGGCTGTTGAGGATGTGATATTACAGGGCGGTGGCCTCAAGGAGTCGGCTTCTCTGGCCCGTGTAGAGTTAGCGCGCAGGATTAAGGATCCGCTGTCAGTACAGTACAGTGATAAGACTGCCGAAATATACACTTTTAATATCTCACAGAGTCTCAAATTAGAGCCTGAAGCATCACGGTTCCTGATAAGACCATTTGATGAGGTCACCGTACGTACTTCTCCGGGTTATCAGGTTCAGTCTTCTGCCAGGATAACAGGAGAAGTGTTATTCAGTGGAGACTACGTGCTGGCAACTGATGGTGAGCGGATATCGGATCTGGTGAAAAAGGCGGGAGGATTTAACCCAACCGCATATATTAAGGGAGCCAACCTGCAAAGGAAGATGTCCGTTGACGAAAGGAACAAGATAGAATCCATACTGAGGATGGCCGGCAGCAGCGGGAACAATGATACAATTTCATTTGAATCACTCGATATATCAGAGTATTATTCAGTAGGGATTGATCTTGAGAAAGCACTAAAAAATCCGGGAGGGAATGAGGATATTGTCTTAATGCCTGATGATCACCTGGTCATCCCAAAATACAATGGAGTCGTAAAAGTCTCCGGGACAGTCCTTTATCCCAATGCTGTCACATATGTTGAAGGCCTCGGTTTGAAAGGATACCTTTCACGTGGTGGTGGTTATAAGAGTGGAGCGAGGAAAGTTCCGTATGTGATCTACATGAACGGGAATGTGGCTTCAACAAAAAGATTTCTCTTCATCAAAGATTATCCTCGTATAGATCCCGGCTGCGAGATAATTGTTCCGATGAAAGCAACAAAATCAGGTGGTGTAGGGTTAGCCGAGATAATGGGAATGTCATCCACCTCACTGTCACTGGCATCAGTGGTGGCTATGCTGATAAATTCATTAAAATAGTGTCTATATATAAAGTCGCATTATTTTGATTTAAGAACAAGGAACACCGATTGTTGATTTTCGAAGTAATTGAACTTCATAATTCTAAAATCGTTAATCTTTGTTCGATATTTAATTTGCTAAGAAATATATGACATTACAGACAGACTTTAAACAGGAATATTCATTCCGAAGCAAAAAAAGATGGATGATCAGAAAAGTAAAATAGAAGATCCGGAGATTGATCTACTTGAACTGGTAAGGCAGCTCTGGGCAAAAAAGGGGTTTATCGTGAAGATAACTGCTATCGCGATGGTAGTAGGACTTGTTGTAGCTTTCAGCATACCACGCGAGTACACATGCACGGTAAAGATGGCCCCGGAAGGGGCTAAATCAAGTATTACCGGAGACATGTCCAGCATAGCAGCTATGGCCGGAATTAATATCGGAGTGGGGAATTCAGACGGGCTCAGTCATATGCTGTACCCGGATGTTGTTCAGAGCATGCCGTTCATAACCGAGCTGATTCATATTCCGGCAAACAACAACAGGCTGTCCCCTGGCAGTACCCTTTATAATTATCTTGACAAGGGAATCCGTCAGCCATGGTGGAGAACGGTTCTCGCATCTCCCTTTAAACTGATCGATCTTATTCGCTTTGGAAAAGATAAAGGAGTTGATAAAGAAATCAACCCATTTAAACTGACAAAGAAACAGGATGAAATTTTCACCGGTTTAAAAAAGAGGATAGGAGTCAGCATTGATAAAAAAACGGGTATTATCACTGCCGGAGTTACAATGCAGGATCCTGTTATAGCGGCTGTTGTGGCGGATTCGTTAGTCTCAAAACTTGAGAGATATGTTATTGACTACCGTACGAACAAGGCAAGGCAGGATCTGGATTTTGCCTTGAAGATTTTTAGTGATTCAAAGCAGGAGTATTACGATGCCCAGAAAAGCTACGCACGGTATATTGATAATAATAAAAATGTGGTTCTTGAGTCAGTCCTGATAGAGCAGGAGCGGCTTAAGAACGAACAGGTACTGGCATATAATGTTTATTCGAGCCTTGTGCAGCAGGTTGAAAAAGCAAAAATGAAAGTGCAGGAACAAACCCCTTGTCTTACAGTAATTGAACCGGCAAGGATCCCGGTAAAAAAGTCAAACACAAGCAGATTGACAATACTTTTTACCTTCTGCTTTTTTGGCGGCTTATTCGGAGTGATCAAAATACTTTTTGACAAGAGAAAGTACTATCTGAAACATTGATTAATACCCTGTATTACAATAGATTTACGCACTGTGTCCTATTCAATAGACGAGATAAAACATAAAGCATGTCAGCATAAAACTTTAATTCAGAATTTTTCTTATCTCTCAGCGCTGCAGGCTTTTAATATGTTGGTGCCGCTGATTATTTATCCCTATTTAATACGTGTGCTGGGGAAAGAGACCTATGGATTGGTTGTTTTTGTACAAGCAATTGTTGCTTACCTGGTCATTCTGGTCGAATTTGGATTTAATACCTCAGCCACCCGTGAGATTAGTCTTCACCGCAATAATAAGGAAAAGTTAAACGAAATAGTGAGCAGCGTTCTCATTATTAAAAGCGTACATTTTCTTTTGGTTTCTCTTTTGATGGGATTATTGATACGTGTAATACCGAAGGCACATGGATATGAGTTACTGTTCGTACTTTCAATGTGGACATGTCTGTATGAGGTAATATTTCCGACGTGGTATTTTCAGGGGATTGAGCAAATGAAATACATAACTTATATTACCCTGATAAGTCGTTTAATCTTCCTCGGATTGATTTTTGTATTCATTAAATCTCCCTCTGATTACCTCTTTGTTCCATTGATAAATGGAATTGGTGCTTTAGTGGCAGGATTGATAGCCCTTTTCATCATTTTGGGAAAACAAAAAATCGTTTTCGAGTGGCAACCTTTTAGTAAACTGAAATATTATTTTTTTAATTCAGTCCCTCTTTTCTTCTCAAATCTGTTTATAAGCATCTATACCAGTACCAATAAAGTAATTGTCGGCTTCTTCCTGGGTCTGGAAGAAGTTGCTTATTATGATTTAGCCGAAAAAGTAACGACTGCGTTAAAGGTTCCTCAGAATATTCTAAGCCAAAGCTTATTTCCTAAAAACAGTAAAGACAGGGATATAGGTTTTATTAAACGGGTATTTAAGTTATCTGTAATCTTTCATGTTGCATTATTCCTGCTTGTCCTCCTGTTTTCAAAACCAATTATTCTTGTTCTGGGAGGAGAGCAGATGCTGCCAGCCCGGACTATCCTTATCATTCTGGCCCTGACAGTACCTGTAATTGCCATGAGTAATATTTTCGGGATACAAGTGCTGATAGCCTTCGGTTATAACAAAGTCTTCAGCCGTGTCATTATGATATCGGTTCTTGCTTACCTGGTACAGTTGCTGCCACTCTGGATCATCACAGGGTTTTCAACTGTCGGCATTTCTGTCGTTACATTGATTACTGAGATTTTTGTGTGCGTCAGCCTGTTTTATTACTGTAAAAAACTTAATCTATGGCCACAGAAAAGGACGATTTAACCGGGGGCATCAGATCGGCAGGAAAAGATTCAGCTTCCCGGTTCGGACCATTGGTTTCAGTAATTACAGTTGTTTACAACGCGGCTGACACAATTGAAGATACTATTAAAAGTGTTCTGAGCCAGAGCTATGAAAACATTGAATACATAATTATTGATGGAGGCTCTACAGATGGAACTGCAGACATTATTTCAAGATATGGTGATCTGATAAGCTGCCGTATCAGCGAGCCGGATAATGGTATTTATGATGCAATGAACAAAGGCATCCGGATTGCAAAAGGAGAAATAATACATTTATTGAATGCTGATGATTATTATATCGATAATAATCTAATAAGGAAAGTGGTGGATTCGTTTGGGAATAACAGTCTGGCAGCTTGTCACACAAAGATTGTTTACGGTAACGGAAACATTGCAATAAGAAAAGTAGTAGCTGACACAAAATTGTTTCTGGACACGCCATTCATGCATCCGTCACTGTTTGTAAAGAAGAATATCTACGAGGAAATCGGATGTTTTGATTTGAATTATAAATACGCCGGTGATGTCGATTTTATCTTCAGGGCACTAGTGAAAGGTAATAGTTATTCAACGTTGGATTGCACGGGAGTATTAATGAGAGCAGGAGGATTAAGTGATTCTAATTTCCTGAAAGCGAAAAGAGAATATTATAAATCCTATATCAGAAATTTTCATAGTCCTGTCCGGGGAGTTGCAGGGTACTTTTACATTGTAATGGTGTTTATTTATTTGAAGATCAAGAAAATATTCGTGCGATGAAAATTCTGGTTGTTTTTGGGACTCGTCCCGAAGCCATTAAAATGGCTCCTCTGATCAAAGAATTCCAGAAATATCCGGATTCATTTGAAACCACCATTTGCGTAACCGGACAGCATCGTGAACTGCTTGACCAGGTTTTAAGGCTTTTTGAAATTACCCCGGATTATGATCTGAACATAATGAAGTCCGGTCAGGATCTGTATGATGTGACTTCAAGAGTATTGCTTGGCATGAGGGATATTTTAACCAGAACAAAACCAGATTGCGTGTTGGTTCATGGTGATACCTCAACGTCAACTGCAGTAGCCCTGGCTTCATTTTATCAGCAGATATCGGTAGCACATGTTGAAGCAGGACTGCGGACTAATAATAAATACAGTCCCTGGCCTGAAGAAATGAATCGTCAGATTACCGGAAGAATAGCCACTTATCATTTTGCCCCTACTTTATTAAACAGA